>CAJXFN010000028.1 GCA_913052655.1 uncultured Flavobacteriales bacterium
ATTCTTTTACAGTAACTGATAACAATGGATGTTCATTAGACAGTATTGTTACTTTGAATGAACCTGATCAAATACTTTTAAATTTCAATGCAGTAAGTCCTATTTGTAGAAATGATGAGTCATTTCTTACAATAAATATTTCTAATGCATCAACAAATATTTTCACCGTATCTTTATTTGATTCTATTATACAATCATTTTTAATCGATACAAATGGATTATTAATTCCTGAAGGAATACCAATTTCTATTAGTCCTAATTTTAGTGCAGATGTTACTATTGTTTCTCTTACAGATAATAATGGATGTGTAGAAACATTTAATGAAGATGAATATGTAGAGGTAATACAATTACCAGAACTTTCTTTAAATCTACAGGATGTTTGCTCCGGACATTCTTCTTTTACACTTAATCAAGCAACTCCCTCGGGAGGTACATATTACATTAATGATTCTCTCAGTGATTTTTTTGATGTAGCAAATTTAGAAATAGGTGATTATAATATTGTTTATAAATATGTTGATTCGATTACATTATGTCATAATGAGATTAACGAAGTTATATCAATTAGGGAATCTCCAATAGCTGATTTGATTTTTACACCTCAAATAACTAACATAAATAATTCAAATATTTTCTTTCAGGATAATAGTATAGATATAGTTGCTTCTATTTGTGACTTAGGAGATGGAAATATTATTTATGATGAGTTAAGTTTTTATCATAATTATCTAGATACAGGAACATATATAATTAAATATTATGTAACTAATCAATATAATTGTACTGACTCATTAATTTCAGAGTTGATTGTTAATCCAAAATATAATATTTATATTCCTAATGCATTCACCCCAAATAATGATGGAGATAACGATTATTTCTTCCCATCAGTTATTGGAGCGAATAGATATAATATGAAAATTTATGATAGATGGGGTGGGCTAATCTATAATGCAGATAATGGAAAATGGGATGGAATGATTAATGAAAAATTTGCTGTCAGCGGACTTTATTCATATTCAATTTCTGTGTTTGATTTTAGAGACAAACCTTTTATCTATACAGGACTTATTACTCTTGTTAAATAATAAAAAAACTTTCAATTGAGCTTTTACTGAGGTTTTGTAAAGTTTTTGAAAATTTCATACCTACAAAATTCACACTGAACTTTCTGGCAGATCTAAATAAATTAAAAAGTAGTTTCTGTATCAATTTTTTAATTTATATTTGAACATGAGAAATTTACTAACATTAATCTTTTGTTTTCCCTTAGTATTATTTTCACAAAACTGTATTACTAATACCAATGTTTTAAACGCTGATTCAATTATTTATTGTGTGACTAACTCTACATGTCACGCTAGCTGTGATGGTGAAGTTTCTATCATAGTATATGGAATTAATCAACCTTATTATTTTGAATGGGGAAGTAGTGGAAATGCTATAGCAAATGATAATAGTAGAGATAGTTTGTGTGCTGGAAGTTTTAGTGTAACTATCACAGATAACAATGGAAATCTAGTAGATTTCCGTTCTAATCAGATAGAAGAACCTTCTGAACTAGGAATCTTTAAAACAATAATAAACCCTACTTGTTTTGGTTATTCTGATGGTATAATAAACATAACTACATTGGGAGATTCTCCTTTTTCTTGGAGTTGGGATAATGGATTTAATACTGAAGATTTATCTAATTTATCAAGTGGTCAATATATATTGACAACAACAGATTCTAATAATTGCTCTAGGGTTGATACCTTTAACTTAATAGATCCAATTGAAGTTAGTTCTCAGGTTGTCTCAGATACTCTTTCATGTATCTCTATATGTGACGCTTCTTCAATTGTATTGCCTGAACAAGGCATAAGTCCATTTACATTTCTTTGGTCTGATGGACAAACTACTGATACTGCTTTTAATTTGTGTTATGGAACACATAATGTGATAACTACTGATTCAAATGGGTGTTTTACTACTAATACATTATTTATTGAAAATCCAGATACATTAAAATTAAGTTCAGTGATTATTGATAGTTCGTGTTATCAGATTTGTGATGGTGAAATTGAAGTCACTATAACTGGAGGTTCAAGTCCATATAATATTATTTGGCAGTTAAATTCAATTATTATTGATTCGAATACTACAATCCAAACAGGACTATGTCCTGATTTGTATTCTATAACTTTTACAGATGCTAATAATTGTTCAGAAACAGAATCTATTATGTTGTATGAAAGAGATTCTTTTATTTTACAAACAACTATAGTTAATGATAGTTGCTTTAATTCTTGTAGTGGTCAAATTGAAGTAAATATTTTAAATCAAGAAAATCCTCCATTCATTTATAATTGGAGCAATGGTATAAATAGCACAAATGTTATATCCGATCTCTGCGCGGATACTTTTGAACTTGAGATAATTGATTCAAGACTTTGTAGAGACACTTTTGAGTTTATTGTTTCAGAACCTAACCCAATTACAATTGATTCATCCTTAGTATTAAATAATATTTGTTTTAATGATGCAAATGGATCAGTATCAGTAAATCTAAATGGAGGCACCGGAACATTAACAACTCTATGGAGTGGTCCTAATAATTTTAGTTCAAATAATGAGGATATTGCAAACTTGAATAATGGTACATATACTTTACATATAGAAGATGATTATTCATGTACCAAAGATACAATCTTTACAATTCAAGAACCAGATTCCTTATTCGCGATATCTAGTATACAAGATGTAAGTTGTAATCTGTATTCTGATGGAGCAATTAATATAAATATACAAGGAGGTACAGTGCCATATTTAGTTTCATGGAATTCTGTGTTGTCTGACTCTACATACATAGATTCTTTAACTGCTGATGATTATGTTTATTTTATTGTAGATTCAAATGGTTGTTTTTACTCAGATACTGTCCAGGTAAATGAACCAGAGCCTTTGACTTTAACTGATTCAATAATAAATGTCCTTTGTAAAGGATATCATACAGGTTCAATAGATATAGAAATTTCTGGAGGAACATCTCCATATGCTTATTTGTGGAGTAATTTAGAAGTTACACAAGATTTACAGGATATTCCTGATGGAAATTATTCTGTAGTTGTTACAGATTTAAATTTATGTCAGATTTCAAATAATTTTATTATTACAGAACCACAATTTCCTTTAACATCTAATATACTTGGGACAAGTATATTATGTTATGGAGATGCTACAGGTGAAGCTGACTTAAGTGTTTCTGGTGGTACTTATCCATATAGTTTCCAGTGGAGTAACTCAGAAACAACAGAAGATATTAGTGGATTATTATCTGGAAACTATACAGTAACTATAATAGATGACAATGGGTGTGATACAACAAATAGTGTTGATATCACTGAAAATTCAGAAATAATTTCATCTTATCTTTCACCTGTTTTTACTAAATGTTTTGGAGATTCTACAGGAGAAATAAATATTTTGAGTACAACTGGTGGTGTACCGCCATATACTTATGATTGTAGTAATGGATTTTCTTCAAATACAAATACTATTATCTTGGCTTCTGCGGGTCAATATACAGTTATAGTTTCTGATGCATATAATTGTGAAGAGACTTTACAATTTAATGTGCAAGATCCTCCTGAGTTGACATCTAATATATCTATTACAAATATAGATTGTTATGGTAACAATAATGGATCGATAGATTTTTCCCCAATTGGAGGTGTTTCTGGTTATTCCTTTTTATGGAGTAATAATGAGACAACTGAAGATTTAAATAATTTATCTCCTGGAGTCTATACTGTTGAGTTAACAGATTCAAATGGCTGTGTAATATTTGATACTGTAAGTATCATAGAACCTGCTGAGTTAGTTCTTGTTTCTTCAATAGAAAATTCTGTTTGTAATGGAGAAGCCTTAGGAAGTATTGATATAACCGTTTCTGGTGGAACAGGAATATTATTATATGATTGGTCTAATTCTGAAACTTCAGAAGATTTATATAATATAATTGCAGGTACGTATACTCTTGACGTTATTGATGCAAATAATTGTATTATATCAGAAAACTTCACTGTTACTGAACCTTTATCATATTTGGATGTTTTTAATACTGTTGATGTAAGATGTTATGGAGAATCTACTGGCTCTGTAGATTTTATCTTAAGTGGGAATACTCCACCATATTTTTATTCTTGGAGTAATGGAGCTTCTTCTTCATCTATTGAAAATTTAGAAGCTGGTTTATATTCTGTGTTAGTTCAAGATGTAAATAATTGTTCAGAAACATTCAATGTTGAAGTGTTTCAACCAGAAGAAGTAATAATTAATTATTTAGTAATGGATGCTAGTTGTGAGGAAAATAATGATGGATCTATTTCAACAAATGTTTCTGGAGGAACATTGCCATATACTTATTTATGGTCAAATGGTGATTTTACTTCTAATATAAATAACCTATCTAAAGGATTTTATACTTTAGAGCTTAGAGATGCAAATTCATGTGTTTATCCAACAAAAACAATTGAAGTTGGTTTTGAAGGATATGATGGTTGTATAGAGATTCCATCAGGCTTTACGCCAAATAATGATGGAATTCATGATGAATGGGCCATATATGGTTTGTATAATTTTCCTGATGTTGTGGTTCATATTCATAATAGATGGGGACAAAAAGTGTTTTTCTCTGAAGGATATTCTGTACCATGGGATGGAAAAAGAAATGGTGTTGATTTACCAATTGCTACTTATTATTATGTTATTGAATTAAAAGATTCTGGAAAAGTGTTTAACGGGACCGTAACAATAAAAAGATGATGAAAAAATTAATCTACACTCTTTCCATACTATTGACACCATTATTTGTTAATGCGCAGCAAATGCCCCATTATTCTCTCTATATGTTAAATGATATAGTAATAAATCCCTCTTTGATTTCTACTAAATCAGACAATCAAATAGGAATAATGATTAGAGATCAATGGACTGGATTTGATGGTGCGCCTAAAACACAATCTGTTTCTTATTATAATGTTGAACATGAAAAATTTGGAAGAGGAATTAGAATTGTTAATGATAATACTGGGCCTATTTCTCTGTTAAGTGGAACAATAAGCGGATCATATTTAATTCCAATCGAATCTCCTAATAAACTATCTGTTGGGGCATCTGGAAAGATTTTACAATATAAAATTGATAATTCAGAAATTATATTAGAGAATGATGGTGTTATAGACCCAGCGATGAACGGTGGAGTATTAGACAAGGTTATAGGAAATTCAGCCTCAATAGGAATAAACTATTTTTCGGATAGATTTAACATAGGTGCTTCTGTTATTAATATATTTAATTCAGATTTAAACCTTAGTAATACAGGTACTGAAAATACTTTAGTAAATCATTATTATTTAAACGCTGAATATAATATACAATATTCAAAAGAACTAGAATTTTCTCCATCAGTATTAATAAAGAAGATTGGAGCCTCAAATATTCAGATGGATCTTAATCTAAAATCATCTATAAACAAAACTATTTGGGGTGGATTTTCATATAGAACAAATGATGCTTTTATAGCTATGTTAGGATTAAGTTTCTTAAACTATGATTTAGGTTATTCATATGATATTACCTCAACTAAAATGAGTATTCCTTCATATGGTTCTCATGGCATAGTGATGACCTATAAGTTAAAGCCAAGAGAAAAAGATTCTGATAAGGATGGTGTGTTAGATAAAGATGATGGCTGCCCAAAAATACCTGGATTACCAGAATTAAATGGATGTCCTGATAAAGATAAAGACGGTATTTCAGATTGGGAAGATGAATGTCCAGATTTTCCTGGACTTGAAATAAACAATGGTTGTCCAGATAGAGATGCAGATGGGATAATCGATAGATATGACAGGTGTCCAGATGTTCCTGGAGTTCCAGAATTAAATGGATGTCCTGATTCAGATGGAGATGGTTTGCAAGATGAATTGGATAAATGTCCTTTTGTAAAAGGGTCTCTAAGAAATATGGGGTGTCCAGATACAATTGAAATTATTCAGCAGGATACGATTAAGATTTTTGTAAAAGTTCCTTCTTTTATCGATACTATAACTGAAATAACTTGGGATAATCTTCCACTGTGGGCAGATAGAGTACATTTTGAGTTTAATAAACATAATTTAGATGAAAACTCTAAAATTATATTAAATAAAGTAGCTCAGTTTCTAATTGATAATAATGAAAAGAATTTACAGATTAATGGACATGCGGACGAAAGAGGTACAGAAAAATATAATATGAAACTTTCAAAAAGAAGAGCTAATTCTGTATATAAATACTTAATAGATCAGGGCGTTGATAAAACAAGATTGTCTATTAAAGCATTTGGAGAATCTCAAAATGCGAGTTCTTCACACGATGAAAATAGGCGAGTGGAATTTAAGGTAATAAAATAAGAATATTTTTATTTAAATCCCCCTTTGTTCATTAGTCCGTTGTTTTTTAAATCCTGAAGAAGACCATTGTTCTTCATTAAACCGTAATCAATACATTCTCTTGGGCCTTTGCCCCCCCAAAGAACAATTGTTAGGCTAATTTCATTTGTAATACCAGTGTTGGCAATATATAAGTTATTTTCTGAATTTGTAAAGAATGTAGACTCGACATCATTACACCAACTTAATTGGAAAGCGTGTCTTCTTCCCCGAAGATTAAACCTGATAAAAGGACTAATTGTTTGCCAATTTAATTGTTTAATGCCTGTGTTTTCATAATTTGAATTAAACCTTAGTAAACTCCCTAATTCTAAAAGAGAATATCTTCCAACTTCTATAGATCCACCAATTTCAGTTTTTCCCATTATTTTATTTGTAAATGGTCCTCCAGAATAATATATTTCTCTCTTTGAAAAAATATTCCAATAAGGTATCATTCTTAGATTCCAATCTGGTAAGGATCCTTTATGTTTAGCATGTAATGTAATTTTTGATGTAAGAGGATTATTATTAAATCCTTCTGTCATTCTTTGGAATGCAAAACCACCTTCAGTTCTATTATATGAGGTAGTATTTGTGTTTCCTTGAGCACTCCAAAGTAAACCAATTACTAGTTTATGAAATGGCTTCCTCCTAATAGTTAGATCTTGAATATTAATTGATGGATCTGGAAGATTATCATAACTAAGTGTATATGGTGTTAACATGTCTGATGTAACGATTCCTTCCGTTTGTAAACCATAAATACTCTGACCATAACTAATGGCAGGTTGAGCGTAATGTATAACAGATGCACTACTACCGTTGCCGAGTAAGGGTCTTGTTTTACCTATTTTAAATAATCCTGATAAATAAATTTGATAGTCACTTCTTCGTAAAAACATAGTGTTTGATAATAACTCTGGAGCTAAAAGATTATCTTCAGCCATAAATGATGCTCCTATACCTATAGTTCTTAATCCAACCCGACCATCATTACCAGCATCAATACCAACACTAAATTCTGCTAGAGATGTTGTAAAGGGTCTAATTCCTCCAGTATTTCCGTTGAATTCTCCATTAGATGGTATGTTGTAATTTTTCCATTGTTCCCTTCTGATTGAAAGAAATTTTGGGTGTCCAGAGGATCCAGTATATGCCGGGTTCATATAAATGGATCCTAAATCAGATTGAGAAAAAGAAGGGTCCTGACCATAAGAATCAATGCAAATGAAAATTAGAAGAATAGAAGCTATTTTTTTCATTACCTAACTAATGTTATGAATCCAGATTTTTTTCTTTTACCGTTATATAATATGCCTAACCAAGGTTCTCCGTCAGAATAAGCAGCTTCAATTCTCCATACATATGTCCCCTGAGGAACTATGCCATTTACAGATGTTCCATTCCATCCTACAGAAGGAGAACCATTTTCATCTAATGCAGTAGTTTCCCAAAGTAGATTTCCAAATTTGTCAAATATTTGTAATTTATATGTCTCTAATGATTTACCTTTAGGCAGAAAGATACTTGATCCGGAGCTTGGGTCTGTAGGATATAAGAAATTAGGAACAATTAAATTGTTAAAGTGATCTATCTTTACATCTTTACAGGTATCTCCAATACAGCTATAATCATTTTCAACAAATAAACAAACCTCTAGCCAAGCATCGTTAATTAAACTATTATACCAATAGTATCCATAATCCTGTGTTCCATCAAGTTGAACATCATTATCAGGCGAAACATTTACAATATAACTACCATCTTCAACTTCCCAGCTATAATTATATTGAGGAGGAGAAGCAGGTAATCCATTTGATGTTGTGGTAATAGTACCATCAAATAAATATTTACCATTTTCTCCAATAAGAGGAGTTACAAAATCTGCAATGGGTGTTGGATTAACAATAATAGAAGTTGGTCCAAAAATATCTGTACAACCTGCATCAGTTGTAACAGTTAAATAAACATCATACGGAGAAGAAATACTATTAAAAGTAAAAAATGTATTTCCATCTTCTGGAGAATTAATTATTCGTTGAACTGTATCAAGATCCCATTCCCAACTTATAATATTTGTACTAATACCGTTTACATCATTATTTGGAATACTAGATAAATCTGTAAAATCAATTAAAATATCCTCACATTCTTCTGTAATACTTGGTGTAAAATTAGATATAGGATTTGGATTAATATATATGTTATATATAGAATCCGCTATACAGCCATTATTATTGTCTAATTCTATGTTTAAGTAATAAGCTCCTGGTAAATCAAAATTATAATTAATAATATCAATACTTTGTGGTTCACTAATTTGAACTCCCTGAAAATTTTGTATGCTATATTTATAATCATAGTTAGTAGTTAAATCAAAATAATTATTATATAAACTAAATTTAACATCCTCGCCACATCCGTTAATTGGATTGTAAGAAACAGTAAAATCAATATTTGGACTTAGTTTAATTATAGGGTACTTTACCATATAATCTATACATCCAAAATCAGTTTCTCTAGTTAATGTTACAGGTACTCCATTTGGAGAATTAGCAATTAGATTATTTGTAGGGAGTGTCCATTCTGGAGGAATCCAACTTCCACCATTCATATTACCTGTATTTGAATTAAAAAGTCCATTATAGTTAAAAATAGGATTGCTTATTGGATCACTATTTATAGATGTTAATTGGTCTGTAGGAAAAACAGAATTATTGTCCATTGTTGAAAGATCATTAAAAATAAAATTCTCATCTTCACAGATATCATTTACCGAAAAATCTACATCTGGTAATGGATGTATCTCAATATTTTGCTGAGGGTTATTTAATGAAGAATTATAAGTACTAGTACATCCTTCAATATCCGTAACAATTAGTTGTGCGCTTACATATGCCCCTACAGTTGAAATTATATTAGGATTAGGATTAGGTCCGGTTTGTGAATAATCATGAGTTTCTATAAGTTCGTTAGATAATGGTGGATTGCTAGGTATTTGCTGAGATGTACCATTTATTGTAACGTCGGCATTATAAAATTCCCAATCAAAAGAGGTAAAATAGTTAGAAGGTTCACCTAAAGTTGATTTGTTATCAAACTCAACAATATCTCCATAACACAATGGTGAGTTAGTAGTAAAATAAGCAATTGGTAATTGATTAATATATATATCTTCAGAAGTATTACTATTACAACTATTATCATCTTCAACATATAAAGTAATTGTTTTCCACCCCCATGAATTATAGTTAACTAAAGAATTATCAGTATTACAACATAATGTCGTTGGACTTGAATTTAGTCCAAAATCCCAATCCCAATAGTTGATTGTGCCTGAACCAAAAATGCTATTGTCATTTATTTGAATGTTTTCATATAAACAAAATGCTTGATTAGGATCTATATCAATATTTGCTTGTGGATTGGCCCAAACTTCAACAGGAGACGGTATTGTTGAGTTTATACAATTATTGTCATCAACTACAGTAACAGAAACTATATGACTAGCAGAGGCATTATTAAACTCAAACTGAGTTGGGTTATCTGCATCACCATAAGTAGACACATAATTACCAGTCAACAGATCGATATTCCATGTATAATTTATTATTGGATGATTAGATATTGCTGTTAATGTTGTTATTTCTCCTTCACAAACTTCAGGAGCTGTGAAGGATATTGTTGGAAGTTCATGAACTAATGCATATTTTGTGATTTCATCAGAACAACTAGGGCTTTGATCGTCAACAATTGTTAATGTGACAGGAAAGTTTCCTGCTGTACTAAATGGCCAACTTCCTGGGTTTGAATAAATGTTTTGAATTCCTAAAGTAGGATCATTAAACTCATAATTATAACTTGTAATATTTGCTCCAGAAATTGGAGTAGATGTGCTTATAAAGGTGCTTGGATTTGTTGATGATGGATCTAAACAAATTGGAAGAACATCAAAATTAGCTGTAGGATTACAGTTAACTGTTGCAATTTCAGTTGTAGAAGAATTTGTACAACCATTATTGTCTGTCACTGTCAGATTTACATCATAACTTCCACAATTATAAAAATGAGTAGTGTTTCCATTAAATGGTGACAGAATAGTTTCATCAGTTAAATCTCCAAAATCCCAATAATATTGAATCAAAGCACCACTTCCTGGCAAAGAAGAATGTGTAAGGTTTGTAGGTGTTATTAAATTTAATAAGTCTTCACATACAGTTGTTATAGGATTTATTACTGCTGTAGGATTATCCCAAACATCAATAATAATTGAGGTTGTTGCTGGACAATTATTTATATCAGTTACATCTAAAGTTATGGTATGTGTTCCTACATTTGATAAATTAATTGTTGCTGGGTTTGATGAAGAAGTTGTTATAGGAGCTGCAGGACTTATTGACCAATTTATACTATTTGATACAAAGTCAGAATATATTGTGTTGTCTGATACTTGGACTATATCTCCTTCACATGCTTCTAACCCTGTTATTGAAGAGGTATAAGATATATCTGGATTTGGTAAATTAGAAACAGCTGCATAGTCAGTAAAAGTATTTGTACATCCATTATCATCTTTTACAAATAAACTTACAGGGTATCCAGGAGAGAAATTAGGTGTTCCGAATGTCCAAGAAGTATTTCCTGGAGGTGAATTAATTGGAATTCCATTAAAATCCCAAACATAATCATATAATGTAATAAGAGCATCTGTTAGTCCTGAGATTGAATTTATAGTTGATGAAGGTGTTAGATCTGTGAAATTAGTTATTTCATTTACGCCTAAAGCATTATTTTCACAAGCAACATTAACCACAGAAAAACTAGGTTGAGGTAAATCATAAACGTAAACTTGTTGAGAAAAAGGTTGAGAAATACAAACCTGTCCATTAGATAAAGTTGAATACGTAGTTAATATTACATTATGATATCCAGGTGTTGAAAATTGATAGTTATTAAAAGGTGTTGTTGTAATTTGATCAAAATAACCAGGTGCAGGTACTTGAGGATCATATATTCTCCATGACCAAGTATCTGTTGAACTTGAACTTGAGCTACCGTCTAATTGTGTTGGTGTGTTTAAACACTCAGCAGTTGCAGTAAACGATGCTGTTGGTAATGGATCAACATATATTAGATTTGTTGTTGGTAGGGAAGTACATCCATTGTCATCGCTAACAGTCAATGTAACATTATAAGATGAATTTACTGTATAAGTATGATTAGCGTCACCGTTGGAAGTACTGTTAAATAAACTACAAGCTGGTAATGTTGTACAATTTGGATCGTTAAAATCCCAATCCCACTCATTAATAATACCTGTAGAGCTATTAGTTGAACCTCCTGCTATTCCTGTATTACCGTTAAATAACACATTATTATCTACACAACTTGGATTATAGACAGATGTAAAGTTTGCAATTGGTAAGTCATGGACTGTAATTATTGTTTCATATGTATTTATACAATTACATGTGATATTATCGGATTCACATTCTAAGATAATTTTCCAAGTTCCTGAATTTGGGAATGAAAACTCTAAATCATTTGTTCCAGCTGGAATCCATGCGTTCACATTTGTTACAGCTCCACTCATATAAATACCTCCTAAATCTTGAACAAACCAGTTGTGTGCTGTAATTTGTTCTGGAGGTGTTATTGGAAGAGGTGTAATAGATGAAGTGTTGGTAAAATACGCAGGAATATTTTTACAAATCGGTATAGTTGGAACATTAAAACCTGGATCTGGCTTTGGATGAACAATTACAGGTATTGGATCATCATAATTGTCACTATATAAAGAATTGTACGCGTATTGATTAACAAAATATGTCCCTGGATTATTGTAGTAAGTTGAGGTTATACTTTGAGTATGTTGTAGATTATCTTGTAGTACTGGATTTTCTAGTGCTCCGATATTACAGCTAGTTCCAAGCCAATCCCAACACCATTGAATCATATTGCCAGGAACTGGTGGATAAGATAAATCTTGAAACCAAAAATCATCTCCTTCACATCCTTCTCTAGTAATTGTATTAAAATCAGCTTGAATTCCATTAGCATTTATTTGTACTTCACAACAAGTCTGAGTTGGAGGACACCATGTATTATGTCCAGTAATACAAATTTGATATGTTCCAACTGCGTCATATTCAATGAATAAATCTGGCCAGACAAGAAAGTTAAGGCCCGGAACTGTAACAGGATTCATTATAAAAGTAGAACCAGCAGGGTGTAATGGGAGTCCTGTAGCTGCGTTTAATGCATTTGGTGCGTATATTTCTATGTATTCAGTATTACCACTATTATTTGATATATCATATGGAATTATAGATGAATTTAGTAGTATTTCAATTGGATTATCTACAAATTGAGTTATAAGACATGTAGGATTTTGAGTTTGTGATGGTAATGTGTTAAAATTTACTTGTGGTACAGGATTAATTGTTATTGTTTCTGTATGTGTTTCTGTACCACATATACCACCATTAACACTTAATGTTATGTCATAATCAATAGGACTTATATCTTGATCTAATTGAGGAAGATTTGTTGGTATACTACTAGTTGTTGTTGTATATGACCATGGTGTGCTGGTAGATATTGTCCATGTAAAATCTATAATTGGTCCCGTACTATTATTTGAAGATATATATTGTCCATTTATATTTATTATATCTGAATAACACAAATCCATTGATGTTAATGAGAAAATACTTGACAATATATCAGGTTCTGTTATAGTAACTGTTATGTTATCGGTACAATCGAATGCATCTTTTACA
>CAJXFN010000029.1 GCA_913052655.1 uncultured Flavobacteriales bacterium
GTGCTCTCATCAATCTTTTAGCGTGTTGTGGTGTTAAAATCACTCTAGATTTTACTTTTGCTTTTGGTACACCTGGCATCATTTGTATAAAATCTACAATAAATTCAGATGGTGAATGGTTAATTATAGCTAAATTACTATATGTACCTTCAGCGACATCTTCCCCAAGCTCTATGTTTAAACCTTCTTTTTTGTTTTCTTCGGACATATTTTAAATATTAGTCTTCTTTCAAAGTATCAACTGCTTCAGTAACTTCTACAGTTTCAACTTCTTCAGAAGAAGTTTCATTTTTTAAAGATTTAAGTCTATCCATTTCTATTTGAGATCCTATAATGACATCCTTGCTATTAAAAAGTCCTGTACCCGCAGGTATCTTATGACCAACAATGACATTTTCCTTCAGACCATTTAAAGTATCTATCTTAGCTCTAATAGAAGCTTCATTAAGAACTTTGGTAGTTTCCTGGAATGAAGCTGCAGAGACCCAACTATCTGTATGTAAAGAAGCTCTTGTAATACCCTGAAGAACTGGAGTAGATACAGCAGGAGTAGCATCGACTACTTCAACTAATTTCATATCCTTTCTCTTTAACTTAGAGTTCTCTTCTCTCAACTGACGAACAGAAACTAACTGACCAGCTTGGAAATTTTCAGAATCTCCTGGATCTTCAACATATTTCTTATCAAATATCTTATCATTAGCTTCCATAAAGTCGTGCTTATCAATTAATTGTTTCTCTAATAAATTAGTATCTCCAGCATCTAATACTTCTACTTTTCTCATCATCTGCCTAACAACAACTTCAAAGTGCTTATCGTTAATCTTTACTCCTTGTAACCTATATACTTCTTGAACTTCATTTACAATATATTCTTGTACCGCCTTTATACCTTTGATAGAAAGAATATCTCTAGGAGTAATAACACCATCACAAAGTGGAGAACCAGCTCTAACAAAATCGTTTTCTTGTACTAATATATGTTTTGATAATGGAACTAAGTATTTCTTAATCTGGTCATCCTTAGAAGTAATGATAATTTCTTTATTACCTCTTTTAATTTTTGGTCCAAAAGATACAATACCATCAATTTCAGAAACAATTGCAGGGTTTGATGGGTTTCTCGCCTCAAATAACTGAGTTACTCTTGGAAGACCTCCTGTAATATCACCAGAGGAACCAATAGTCCTTGGGATCTTACATAGAATAGTACCCTTTTTTATTTTCTGATTTTCATCTAAAGAGATATTAGCTCCTACAGGAATACTATAAGACCTATCTCCATCTTTCTTAGAACCTTTAATAATAATAGTAGGAGATTGTTTTCTGTTTCTACTATCTATAATTACTTTTTGTTTAAAACCTGTTAAATCATCTTGTTCTAATCTATAGGTAACTCCTTCTTCAATATAATCAAATTCAGTTTTACCGTCAATCTCTGAAACAATTACAGCATTATATGGATCCCAATCACAAATAACATCACCTTTTTTCACCTCTCCTTCTTTAATATAAATAGAAGAACCATAAGGAATATTATGTGTAGCGATAACTACATCTTGCTTAGGATCTATTACTCTCAGTTCAGCTGATCTTGAAATAACTAACTCTACATCATTACCATCCTCATCCTTGGTGTCTATTGTTCTTAAATCATCTATAACAATAACTCCTGGTTTCTTGATAATTACACTTGCGTCAACTGCTGATCTAGATGCGGTACCTCCGACATGAAATGTTCTAAGAGTAAGCTGTGTTCCAGGTTCTCCAATAGATTGTGCTGCAACTACTCCAACTGCCTCTCCTTTCTGAACCATCTTGGAAGTAGATAAGCTTCTACCATAACATTTAGCACAAATTCCTCTTTTTGTTTCACAAGTTAATGCCGACCTGATTTCAACCTCTTCAATTCCAGCATCTACTATCTTTTGAGAAATTTCTTCAGTAAGTTCTGTTCCTGATTCACAAATTAATGAATCATCTATAGGATTAAAAATATCATGAAGATTTACCCTTCCTACAATTCTATCATATAATGATTCTACAATATCCTCATTTTTCTTTAAAGCACTGGTTACTAGACCCCTAAGTGTGTGACAATCCTCTTCTGTTACTACTACATCTGCGGCAACATCAACTAACCTTCTTGTTAAATATCCAGCATCAGCTGTTTTAAGTGCGGTATCAGCAAGACCCTTACGAGCACCGTGAGTTGAAATAAAGTATTCTAAAATTGAAAGACCCTCACTAAAATTAGTCGTAATTGGATTTTCAATAATTGATTCACCATGATCTCCTGATTTTTTAGGTTTAGCCATAAGGCCTCTCATACCTGCTAGTTGACGAATCTGTTCTTTAGATCCCCTCGCTCCAGAATCTAACATCATATAAACTGAGTTAAATCCTTGGTTATCATTAATCATATCTCTCATTACAGTATCGGTAAGTTTAGCATTTGTGTTTGTCCAAATATCAATAACTTGATTATATCTTTCATTATTAGTGATGAATCCCATATTATAGTTATTCTTTACCTCCTCTACTTTGTTGTGTGCATCTTCTAATAGTCCAATCTTTTCTTCTGGTACAATTACATCTCCAAGGTTGAAAGACAAACCACCTCTAAATGCCATGTTATATCCTAAATCTTTAATATCATCTAAGAATTGAACTGTTCTTGGTACACCACATACCTTAAGAATTCTTCCAATAATATCTCTTAAAGATTTTTTAGTTAAAAGCTCATCAACAAATTCTACTTCATTAGGAACAAATTCATTAAATAATACCCTACCAACCGTAGTTTCTTTCATTTCAGTTGTCCCATTAGGATTATTAATCCTAACATTTATTATTGCATGAAGGTCAATTACTTTTTCATTATAAGCAATCTTAACATCTTCTAATGAATAGAATTTTTTATACTCTCCTTTGACAGGAAAATCCTCAGTAGATTTCCTAGGTTTTGTCATATAATACAGACCTAAAACCATATCCTGTGAAGGTACTGTTATTGGAGCTCCGTTTGCAGGATTTAAAATGTTATGAGATCCCAACATTAGTATCTGAGCCTCTAAGATAGCGTCTTCACCTAGAGGTAAGTGAACAGCCATCTGATCCCCATCAAAATCAGCATTAAATGCAGTACAGGATAAAGGATGAAGTTGAATTGCTTTTCCTTCAATCATTTTAGGCTGAAATGCTTGTATACCTAATCTATGAAGTGTAGGGGCTCGATTTAATAAAACAGGATGTCCTTTCATTACATTTTCTAAGATATCCCAAACAACAGGCTCTCTATTGTCAATAATTCTCTTACCAGATTTTACAGTTTTTACAATTCCTCTTTCTATAAGCTTTCTAATGATAAACGGCTTATATAATTCAGCGGCCATATCCTTAGGTAATCCACATTCATGCAATTTTAACTCAGGACCTACAACAATTACAGATCTTGCAGAATAATCTACCCTTTTACCAAGTAGATTCTGTCGGAACCTTCCTTGTTTTCCTTTTAAAGAATCTGATAAAGATTTTAGTGGTCTATTTCCATCTGTTTTTATAGCTGCGGATTTTCTTGAATTATCTAATAAAGCATCGACAGCTTCTTGAAGCATCCTTTTTTCATTTCTTAAAATTACTTCAGGAGCATTAATTTCCATTAATCTCTTTAATCTATTATTTCTAATAATAACTCTTCGGTATAAGTCATTTAAATCACTTGTTGCAAACCTACCCCCATCTAGAGGAACTAAAGGCCTCAGCTCTGGTGGAATTACCGGGAGAACCTTCATGACCATCCATTCAGGCCTATTATCGGTATGTGTTTGAGCTTCTTTAAATGCCTCTACTACCTGTAATCTCTTTAAAGCCTCTGTTTTTCTTTGTTGTGAAGTTTCATGCTTTGCTTTATGTCTTAACTCATGAGACAAAGAAATTAAATCAACTCTACTAAGCATTTCAATAAGAGCATCAGCTCCCATCTTCGCAATAAATTTATTTTCATCAGAATCAGATAAATGTTGATTTGTAGGTTCTAAATTCTCTAATACATTTAAATATTCTTCTTCAGTAATAAAATCATTAATTTCAATTTGGTTACCTTCCTCATTTAAAGCTCCCTCTACTGTTTGAATAACAACATATCTTTCATAGTAGATAATCTGATCCATTTTTTTAGAAGGTAACCCTAAAAGATAACCAATCTTATTTGGTAAGGTTCTGAAATACCATATGTGAGCAACAGGAACAACTAAATTGATATGTCCTACTCTTTCTCTTCTCACCTTTTTCTCTGTTACTTCAACACCACACCTGTCACAAACAATTCCTCTATATCTGATTCTTTTGTATTTCCCACAATGACACTCAAAATCTTTAGTGGGTCCAAAAATTCTTTCACAGAATAAACCATCTCTTTCGGGTTTATAGGTTCTATAGTTAATTGTTTCAGGCTTTGTAACCTCTCCAAATGATTTTGCTAATATATCTTCTGGAGAAGATAAACTAACTTTTAAAGTACTGTAGTCTGAAGATTGTTTTTTTATTTTATTTCTGTTATTATATGTCATTTTTTTTACTTTAAAAGATTATTCAAATGAAACTTTAAGACCAAGACCTCTCAATTCATGTAAAAGCACATTAAAAGACTCAGGAATTCCAGCTGATGGTAAAGATTTTCCTTTAACAATAGACTCATAAGCCTTAGCTCTTCCAATAACATCATCTGATTTTATTGTCATCATTTCTTGTAAAATATTTGAAGCTCCATATCCCTCAAGTGCCCAAACCTCCATCTCTCCAAGTCTCTGCCCTCCAAACTGAGCTTTACCTCCAAGTGGTTGTTGAGTAATTAAAGAATATGGACCAATTGATCTAGCATGCATTTTATCATCAATCAAGTGACCAAGTTTAAGCATATAAATAATACCAACTGTAGCTGGCTGATCAAATCTATCTCCTGTACCTCCATCATATAAATAAGTTTTACCAAATCTTGGAATACCAGCAGCATCAGATTCTAAATTAATCTCATCAATAGATGCTCCATCAAAAACAGGAGTATAATACTTCTTATCTAGTTCTTGTCCCGCCCAACCCAAAATGGTTTCGTAAATCTGACCTAAGTTCATCCTAGAAGGAACCCCTAATGGATTTAAAACAATATCAACTGGAGTACCATCCTCTAAGAATGGCATGTCTTCATCGCGTACAATTCTAGCAACAATACCTTTGTTTCCATGACGTCCAGCTAGCTTATCTCCTACCTTAACTTTTCTCTTCTTAGCGATATAAACGGTAGCTAGTTGTAAAACTCCACTTGGAAGTTCATCTCCAATTGTAATTGCAAATCTTTTTCTTCTGTATTGTCCAAAAATCTCATTATATTTTCTAATATATCCTTGGATAATTTTTATGATAATTTCGTTATTATCTTTGTTTGTTGTCCATTTATTTGGATCAACACTTAAGAAATCAACTTGCATCAATACTTTCTGGGTAAACTTAATAGATTTAGAAATAACTTCTTCACCAAGTACATTATTAATTCCTTGTGATGATTTCCCTCCTACTAATTGATACAACTTATCTACTAATACTTTCTTTAGTTTTAAAGACTCAAGCTCAAAATCTTTATCAATAGAATCTAACTCTTCTTTATCTTGAGTTTTCATTCTTCTATCTTTAATAGTTTTTGAGAAAAGAGACTTACCAATTACAACTCCAGCATGTGATGGTTTTGCTTTTAATGATGCGTCTTTAACATCACCGGCTTTCTCTCCAAATATTGCCCTAAGTAACTTCTCCTCCGGAGTAGGGTCAGATTCACCTTTAGGAGTAATTTTACCAATCAGAATATTACCCGCTTTCACATGAGCTCCAACTCTAATCATCCCAAATTCATCTAAATCTTTTGTAGCTTCCTCACTGACATTAGGAATATCAGCGGTTAATTCCTCTGCTCCTCTTTTAGTCTCTCGTACAGAAACAGTATGTTCCTCAATATGTAATGAAGTAAATAAATCTTCTCTAGCGACTCTTTCTGAAAGAACAATTGCGTCCTCAAAATTATATCCCTTCCAGGGCATGAAGGCTACTTTTAGGTTCCTACCTAATGCCAATTCTCCGTTTTGAGTAGCGTATCCTTCACATAATACTTGACCTTTTGCAACCTTGTCTCCTACTTTTACAATAGGACGAATATTCATACATGTATTCTGATTTGTTTTTAAGAATTTAGTTAATAAATATGTTTTTTCATCTTCATCAAAGCTTATTAATTTTTCTTGATCAGATTTCTTGTATTTTATAGTAATCTTAGAGGCATCTACATATTTTACAACTCCTTCTCCCTCTGAATTTATTAATGCTCTGGAATCTTTTGCTACATGAGGCTCTAAACCAGTTCCTACAATAGGAGCATCTGTTCTTAACAATGGAACCGCCTGACGCATCATGTTAGATCCCATTAATGCTCTATTCGCATCATCATGTTCTAAGAATGGTATCAATGACGCTGCAATCGAAGCGATCTGATTAGGAGCAACATCCATCAAACCTACATTATTTGGTTCGCTTACAGGGTAATCGTGACCTAATCTTGTTTTTACCGTTTCGTTCTTAAAGCTTCCATCTGTATTAATAGGAGCATTGGCTTGAGCAATGGTTAAATCTTCTTCTTGTTCAGCGCTTAAATATACAGGGGCGTCATTAAGATTTACTTTTCCATCTATTACCTTCCTGTAAGGGGTCTCAATAAACCCAAGATCATTTACTTTAGCGTATACACAGAGGGATGATATAAGTCCAATGTTTGGTCCCTCAGGAGTTTCTATAGGACAAAGTCTACCATAATGTGTGTAGTGAACGTCTCTTACCTCAAATCCTGCTCTCTCTCTTGTCAATCCTCCTGGACCCAATGCAGAAACTCTTCTTTTATGAGTCACCTCGGCAAGCGGATTGGTTTGATCCATAAACTGAGAAAGTTGAGAAGTTCCAAAGAAAGAATTAATAACAGAAGATAATGTTTTTGCATTTATTAAGTCTGTAGGAGTAAAAACCTCGTTATCTCTAACGTTCATTCTATCTCTAATTGTTCTAGCCATTCTATTTAAACCAATATAGAATTGATTAGACAATTGATCTCCTACTGTTCTTACTCTTCTGTTACTTAAGTGATCAATATCATCAACATCAACCTTTGAATTTGTAAGCTCAATCAATTGTTTAATAATCTCTATAATATCTTCATTTGTAAGAACATATTTATCTTCTGGTGTATCAATCTTTAATCTATTATTAATTCTATGTCTTCCTACTGCGCCCAGACTATATCTTTGGTCTGAAAAGAACAACTTATCAATAACCCCAATAGCAGTAGCCTCATCTGGTGGCTCTGCACTTCTCAATTGTCTATAAATATATACAACAGCTTCTTTTAATGAGTTAGTCGGATCTTTTTGAAGAGTATTATGAATTATTGCATGTTCACCATTTGATTCTACTCTATGCAATAAAATTACTGCAGATCCAGAATCAACAATATCATTTATATGTTGTTTTTCAATTACAATATCTCTTTCTAAAATAACTTCATTTCTTTCAATTGAAACTAATTCACCGGTATCTTCATCAACAAAGTCTTCTACCCATGATTTTAAAACTCTTGAAGCTAACTTTCTACCAATTACTCTTTTTAATCCGCTTTTTGAAACCTTTACTTCATCAGCTAAATCAAAAATCTGTAATATCTCTCTATCGCTTTCATATCCAATTGCTCTTAATAATGTAGTAACGGGAACTTTTTTCTTTCTATCAATATAAGCATACATTACGTCATTGATATCTGTATTAAATTCTATCCATGAACCCTTAAAAGGAATTACTCTTGCAGAATATAATTTTGTACCATTAGAATGAAAACTATGTCCAAAAAACAGACCTGGTGATCTATGTAATTGTGAAACTACTACCTTTTCAGCTCCATTAACTACAAACGTTCCTTTAGGAGTCATAAAAGGAATATTACCAAAATATACCTCTTGTACTATAGTTTCAAAATCTTCATGATCGGGATCTGTGCAATAAAGTTTCAACTTTACTTTTAATGGTACTTTATATGTCAAACCTCTCTGAATACATTCTTCAATAGTATATCTAGGTGGATCAATTGTATAATCTATAAATTCTAAAACAAAATTGTTTCTTGCATCAGTTATAGGGAAAAGTTCAGAGAAAGTTTTGTACAAACCTTCTTTTTTTCTTTCATCTACTGTTGTACCAGTTTGAAAAAATGCATTAAACGTCTCTAACTGAATATCCAAAAAATCTGGATAATCCATCTGTTTTTCAATGGATGCAAAATTGGTTCTTTGGGAATTATTTATTGTTGACAAGCTACTACGTTTTAGGTTAAAAAAAAGTGTTCTATAAAAAACGAAATGGTTTAGAACTTATATTACTATAAGATCTAAACCTTTCTTATTTAAAAGTATACTATTTAAGTTCTACTTCAGCTCCAGCTTCCTCAAGCTGAGCTTTAAGAGCTTCTGCCTCATCTTTGGCACAAGCCTCCTTAACAGTGGTTGGAGCACTATCAACTAATTCCTTAGCATCTTTTAATCCTTTACCTGTTAATTCTTTTACTAATTTAACAACTGCTAATTTAGATCCACCAGCTGCTTTTAGTATAACATCAAACTCTGATTTTTCTTCACCACCAGTGTCACCACCACCCGCAGCAGGTCCTGCTACGGCTACAGCTGCTGCTGCTGGTTCGATACCATACTCTTCTTTTAAGATATTAGCTAACTCATTCACATCTTTTACTGAAAGATTAACTAATTGTTCTGCGAAATCTTTTAAATCTGCCATTTTATTTATTTTTAATTATTTTATTATTCTATTTAATGTTGGAAGCATTCAATTTAATTATTCAGCTCTTTCTGCAAGAGTCTTGATAATACCTGATAATTTAGATCCACTGGATTGTAAAGATGAAATAACATTCTTAGCTGGTGACTGAAGCAATGTAACAATTTCCGCAATAATTTCATCCTTAGATTTAAGATCTGCTAATGTATCTAGATATTCTTCTCCAATATAAAAAGCTTCATCCAAATGAGCTGCCTTAAATATTGGTCTATCATGTTTCTTTCTGAATTCTTTGATAAGTTTAGCGGGAGCATTTGCTACATCAGTAAACATAATAGATGTATTTCCTTTTAAAACATCAAAAAGATCTTCAAAATTACCATCATTCTTTTCTAGAGCTTTCTTAAGGAGAGTGTTTTTTACAACTTGTAAAGAAACTTCTCTTTTAAAACAAAGTCTTCTCAGGTCACTAGACTCTTCAGCAGTTAATCCTGAGATATCCGCTAAATAAAAGTTACTATTTTGCTGTATACTTTTATCTAGTAAATCTATAAACTTATTTTTTTCTTCTTTTGTCATTTTATAATATTATCTAAATATTTTAAACTAATAATTTTGAATCAACTTTAACACCTACACCCATAGTACTAGATAAAGAAACACTTTGAATATAAGTTCCTTTAGCTGCAGAAGGTTTTAATTTAATTATAGTTTGTAATAATTCATCTGTATTTTCTGAAATCTTTTCTGCGTCAAAAGAAACCTTACCTACAGATGCATGTATAATCCCAAACTTATCAACTTTAAAGTCTATCTTACCTTTTTTAACATCCGAAACCGCTTTTCCTATATCCAAAGTTACTGTTCCAGACTTTGGATTAGGCATTAATCCTCTTGGTCCTAAAACTCTACCTAATGCACCAATTTTACCCATGACAGACGGCATCGTAATAATCACATCTATATCAGTCCATCCTCCTTTTATCTTATCAATAAACTCATCTAATCCAACATAATCTGCTCCAGCATCTTTTGCTTCTAATTCTTTATCTGCAGTGACAAGAGCTAAAACTTTTAATTCTTTTCCAGTTCCATGAGGTAAAGAGACAACACCTCTTACCATCTGATTAGCTTGTCTAGGGTCTACACCTAATTTAACCGCCAAATCTATAGAAGCATCAAACTTCTCAGATGAAGCTTCTTTTACCATTTTAGCTGCTTCTAAACTTGAAAATGAATTATTTAGATCTACTTTAGATAAAGCGTTCTTTCTATTTTTACTTAATTTAGCCATTGGAAAATTTCTTTTACTATTACTTATTAATTACTTGGGAATGCTCCTTTTACTTTTATACCCATGCTTCTTGCTGTACCAGCAACCATTCTCATAGCAGATTCAACCTTAAATGCATTTAAATCAGACATTTTATCCTCTGCAATAGTTCTTACCTGATCCCAAGTAACAGTAGCTACTTTAATTCTATTAGGCTCACCAGAGCCACTTTTCTTTTTAGCAGCTTCTAACAACTGAGCGGCCGCAGGAGCAGTTTTAATTATAAACTCAAAAGATTTGTCTGCAAACACTGTAATAACAACAGGAACAATTTTACCTGCTTTATCCTGAGTTCTAGCATTAAACTGTTTACAAAACTCCATAATATTTACACCTTTTGCTCCGAGAGCAGGACCTACAGGAGGCGCTGGATTTGCAGCTCCACCTCTAATTTGTAGTTTAATGATACCTGATACTTCTTTTGCCATTTTTATTTATTCTAAATTTTTTCTACTTGCATGAAATTAAGCTCCAACGGAGTTTTTCTTCCAAATATTTTTACTATTAATTTAAGCTTCTTCTTTTGTTCATCAATATCTTCAATTTCAGCGTTAAAACTATTAAAAGGTCCATCTATAACTTTTACAGTTTCTCCAATAACAAAAGGAATATTGATACTTTCATCTTCAAGTGATATTTCATCGACTCTTCCAAGAATTTTATTTATCTCAATATCCCTCATTGGGACAGGGTCCCCTCCTTTTGTAGCTCCTAAAAAACCAAGTACATTTTGGACTCCCCTAATAATGTGAGGCACCTCTCCTGTTAAATTAGCTTCAACCAGCAAATATCCTGGGAAGAAATTCTTTTCTCTACTAACTTTTTTACCATTTTTAATTTGATAAACCTTTTCAGTAGGAATTAATATTCTAGAAACAAAATCTTTTAACTTTAATCTATCAATTTCTTTTTCGATAAATAATTTTGTTTTCTTTTCTTTTCCTCCCATTACACGGAGAACATACCACTTATTTTCTGACACTGTACTTTCCATTCTCTCTTAAAAGAAATCATAAAACAACTCCATCATTCTACTAAAAACGGAATCCATTAAAAAAATTATTAAAGCAATGATTAAAGATGCTACCGCAACAACTACTGCACTATTCTGTAATTCCTCCCAAGTTGGCCAAGAAACCTTGTTTAATAATTCATCAAATGAATCCTTTGTGTATGATGTCCATGTCGCTCCATTTTTCCAATAAGCAAATAATAATGTAAAATATAACACACACATCCACCAATTAAAATAAAAACCGCCTCCAAAACTTATTTTCATTACTAATCCATATCCCCAAAAAGGAACACCTATTATTAGTCCTAATATTGATATAATATCAATTTTATTTTGCGTACGAGAAACGTTTTTCATAATTAATTATCTTCTTTTTTATCTGCACGGGTGGAGAGATTCGAACTCCCAACCAATGGTTTTGGAGACCACTACTCTACCAATTGAGCTACACCCGTATAACAGCAAATGGAAGCTTTAAATTTATAAAACTTCCATCTAACTGAAACACTGTTATTTATTACTCAATAATTGAAGTAATCTGTCCTGCACCTACAGTCCTACCTCCTTCTCTAATTGCAAATCTTAATCCTTCAGACATTGCAACTGCATTAATCAACTCGACTGTAATAGTTAAATTATCTCCAGGCATTACCATTTCAGTTCCTTCAGGTAAAATTATCTCTCCAGTTACGTCAGTTGTTCTGATATAAAACTGTGGTCTATACTTATTATGGAATGGAGTATGTCTACCTCCCTCTTCTTTCTTTAATATATAAACCTCAGCCTTAAACTTTGTATGAGGAGTTACAGATCCAGGTGCACAGATTACCATACCTCTCTTAATATCTGTCTTTTCAATACCTCTTAATAAAATACCAACGTTATCTCCAGCTTCACCTCTATCAAGGATTTTTCTAAACATCTCAACACCAGTAATAGTTGAAGCTAATTTTTCAGCACCCATACCAATGATATCAACTCCGTCACCAGTGTTAGCAACCCCAGTCTCAATTCTACCTGTGGCTACAGTTCCTCTACCAGTAATAGTAAATACATCTTCAATTGGCATCAAGAATGGCTTTTCATTATCTCTAACTGGCTCTGGAATCCAAGAGTCAACAGCTGCCATCAAGTCATTAATTTTAGATACCCACTCAGCTTCACCATTTAATCCTCCTAATGCAGAACCAGTTACAACTGGAGTATTATCACCGTCATACTCATAAAATGATAGTAAATCTCTAACCTCCATATCTACTAACTCTAATAACTCTTCATCATCAACCATATCAGCTTTGTTAAGAAACACAACGATTGAAGGTACACCTACCTGTCTAGCGAGTAAAATGTGCTCTCTAGTTTGAGGCATTGGACCATCAGTTGCCGCACATACTAATATAGCTCCGTCCATTTGAGCAGCACCTGTAACCATGTTCTTCACATAGTCAGCGTGACCTGGACAATCTACGTGAGCATAATGTCTATTTTCTGTTTCATATTCTACATGAGAAGTATTAATTGTAATACCTCTTTCTTTTTCTTCAGGAGCATTATCAATTGTATCAAAATCTCTAACTTCTGCACCTCCTTGTTCAGCTAGTACTTTTGTAATAGCAGCCGTCAGAGTAGTTTTACCATGATCTACGTGACCAATTGTACCAATATTTAAGTGAGGTTTGGTACGATTAAAATTTTCTTTTGCCATTTTTGTTAATTTTTATTGTTTAGTTATTAATTATTATTCTCTTTAAATTATATTTAACTTTAGAGCCAATGACGGGAATTGAACCCGTGACCTCTTCCTTACCAAGGAAACGCTCTACCCCTGAGCTACACCG
>CAJXFN010000030.1 GCA_913052655.1 uncultured Flavobacteriales bacterium
ATCTGTTTGTCAATGACACTGAAGTATATTCAAATCTAAATCTAACATTTTCTGATTTTAAATCATTTGAACCAATTCTATCATACATCACTGTATCATTCCAAATCATATTATCATCTGGAATAAAGTCTTGAGAAAAGTAACCTGCTGATGCAACTTCTTCAGGAGAAATTGTCGCTAACTCTTTCCAAACACCACATTCCTTAGAATAAGAAACAATTAACTCATTTCTAGGAAATGAATTCACCGCAGCTCCAATAAAATCAAATGAAATTGCAGGTTCAGAAAGGTCTGATAAATTGTATGCCTGAGTTTCAAATATTATTGAGTTTGCTGAAGTTAACTTCTTTCCATCAATCATTATAGAATAATTTCCATCTGAGGCAGCTAAAGATGTATTTTCCCAATTTGGATTTGCAGAAATATTGAAATTCCAATCTGATACTAATTCATTATCTAATACATGGAAATCATCCTCTAATACTGAATTCTCAAAACTATATTTATATGAATCATTTGTATTAGTAGCTGAAACAGGAAGTATAGTGATAAAGTTTTCTTTTGTTACAGTAGTATTACATGTAGACTCATAGTGAGCTAAATAATATGTTTCCTCGTATTCTCCTCTATAAAATAATGTATCAAGTGTTACACTATAATTACTGTCATCTAAATGAAGTGTAATATTTGTAGCATTAACAGCATTTAATTCTTCTAATGTACCTTCTAAAATTTTAGTTTCAGTTATTGTTTCTAAACTGGTATAGCCTGGGGTTACATCATCCATTGAGTATGATTTAGAAGTAACATCATCTGTATAAACTATAGTTAGGGATACATCATATGTTCCGGCTGCGTCATATGTATATTGTGGGCTATTTGTAGTGTTAGTAGTATTTCCATCTCCCCAATCCCAAGTTAATGAAGAAATATTAGTGAAAATATTTTTGTTCCCTTTTAATACATTTAATTCTCCTAAACAATTTGTATTGTTACCATAATTTTCGATGAAATCAGGTTTCTTATTACATGATTCTCCTTTATAGCCGTTAGTTGTTCCTGTTTTTTCTAAATTTTCTTGAGACCATAAATATCTTCTATATGGATAATTAAGCTCATCCCCTTCTAAAGTTTGATTTACGATTTCCATTTGACCATCTGTAAACATGGAAGTTACTTGGTCAGGAGAATAATCCATGTAATTAACAAACATTTCTCCAGCAGGATTAATAGAATCGGCAACACAAACATTTAAATTATGAGGAAAATCTGAAAGCTGAACACCCCAATTTTCTTCCTTAGCGGGTGGTGTGTCAGCAACACCATCATCACCACATAATGCATCACCCCAGGTATGTCTTAATCCTAACCAGTGTCCAACTTCATGAGTAAGTGTGTGTCCATCTTTAAACTCACTAGCTAATAAAACAACACCGTCTGTTGACATAGAACCGGACCAAGGAAATTGGGCATATCCTAGTAGGGTATTACCATCAGAACTTGGTAGTGATCTAACTACCCATATATTAAAATATTGATAACTATTCCAATAGCTTAAAGACTTTACAATATCTCTTGGAGATGGCACATCGGTTAATTCAGAATGAATTCTTACAATACCATTTGTTGGTTCTTCGGGACAATTATCACAATCTTTAGGGGCTAATTTAGCTAATCTAAACTCTACATTAGCGCTCCCGGCCACGGCCGCAAAAACTTCTGGAGTAGTTAACATGTTATCTGCCTGTCTATTAATATTCTTGTTCAACTGATCTATAGCGTAATTAACATCATCATCAGTAACATTTTCATTACCAAAATCGTGAATAACATGAACGACAACAGGAATTATTTTTCGTTCTCCTGCATTTTCTTTTTCATTGAGATTCTCAGTAAGGTGCTGGCAATCCTTTTTCAGTTTATTATTTTTATCTTCAAGAGAATTGTAAAATTCAGGATATTTTTTTATCTCATCTTGTAAATACCCATCATAAGTACCACAATTATGTTGAGCAAATACTAGATTAGAAAATAAAAAACTGGAAAGTAAAATTGGTAAAATTATTTTTTTCATCAGTAACGTTTAATGTTTTAATTTAGTGATAACAAATATAGTGCTTTCTCTGTTAAAATTAACCTCAGAAATAAAAAATTAAAAAAAAATTAAACAAGATGTTTTTCTGCGTGGTAAGAAGAACGTACTAACGGACCACTTTCTACCACTCTAAATCCTAGAGAAAGACCTATTTCTTTAAATTTTGCAAACCTGTTAGGATGCACATATTCTACTACAGGTAAATGTTTAGTAGTTGGCTGTAAATACTGTCCTAAAGTCATAATAGAAACACCAACTCTCCTCAAGTCTTTCATAGTTTTGATAACTTCATCATCAGTCTCTCCTAACCCTAGCATTATTCCAGATTTAGTTCTTATACCCGCTTCGTTTAAAATGCTTAAAGTATCTAAACTTCTTTGGTATTTTGCTTGTATCCTAACTTTTTTAGTAAGTCTTTCTACCGTTTCCATATTATGAGATACAACTTCAGGAGCAACATCAATTATTCTTTGAATATCATCTTTCCTTCCTTTAAAATCAGGAATTAATGTTTCTAGAGTAGTTCCAGGGTTTTCTTTTCTAATTTCGTTAACTGTTTCTGCCCAAATAGCAGAACCCCCATCCTTTAGATCGTCCCTATCAACTGAAGTTATAACCGCGTGCTTTACTTTCATTAACTTTACAGAATTTGCTACATTTTTGGGTTCTGAAGTATCTACTGCCAATGGCCTACCAGTTTTAACATTACAGAAACCACATGAGCGAGTACAAATATTTCCTAAAATCATAAAGGTTGCTGTTCCAGCTCCCCAACATTCTCCCATATTCGGACAATTTCCACTTTCGCAAATTGTATGTAATTTATGAGAACTTGTAATACCTCTTACAGTTTTGTAAGCTTCTCCTGTTGGGAGTTTTACTTTTAACCATTTTGGCTTTCTATTTTTCTGAGCAGTTATCAAATCAAAAATTATTTTTCTGTATTATTAATTACTACTCCCTCACATTGTTGATCATAAATACCACATGAAGATATAAAAAACAAACTACAAATAAGTATTATAAATAAATTTTTCATTTTCAATTTTTAAGCAAAAATACAAAATAATAATCTGTAAAGTTAAAATATAACAACAACAGTTTTGTTATCTTTGAAAGATTATTTTAAAAAATGAATAAATCTCTAAAAATTGTAGAAAGTTGGAAGAAAATTCTATACAAAGAATTTGAAAAAAACTACATGAAAGAACTAAAAGAGTTTTTAGTTAATGATAAAAAAAATTATACAATTTACCCAAAATGCAACGAGATTTTTAGTGCTTTTAATCAAACTCCAATGGATAATATAAAGATTGTAATTTTAGGACAAGATCCTTATCATGGAGAAAGACAAGCTAATGGACTTTCTTTCTCAGTAGCAAGAGGTATTAAACCACCTCCTTCTTTAGTAAATATTTTTAAGGAGATAAAAGATGATTTAGGCATTACGAATTATGGTAAAGGCGATTTAACAAGTTGGGCAAAGCAAGGAGTTTTATTATTAAATTCAACATTAACTGTTAGAGCTAATTATGCGGGGTCGCACCAAAACATAGGGTGGGAAAAATTTATAGACAAAGTAATATCTACAATTTCTGAAGAAAAAAACGGTATTATTTTTCTACTTTGGGGAAAATCCGCGCAAAACAAAGAAAAGCTTATTGATGCAAATAAACACTATATATTGAAGAGTTCTCATCCCTCTCCTCTTTCAGCATACAGAGGATTTTTTGGATGTAAACATTTCTCAAAATGTAACAAAATACTAAAAAAACAAGGAAAGTCAGAAATAAAATGGAAACTATAATGAATAGATTATTTCTAATACTATTTCTTTTTATAAATACTCAACTAATATCACAAAATGGAAATGATTTTTTTCATATCAATACTGAAAATGGAACTATTCGTATACCAAATATTGAAGTTAAAAACTTCTTGAATCAAAAAATTATCGAACTTGAAAATTCAGGATATCCTTTTGTTGAAGTAAAACTTGAAAACATTAAAAACAACAAGGCAGATTTAACAATAAATAAAGGTGAACAATATAAATTAGATTCTTTAATAATTTATGGAAGCAATAAACTCTTAACAAATCAGCTTTATAGAATAATAGATTTAAAGAAAGGAGAGCTTTATTCACAAGATAAAATAGATAAAATTTCAGAAATTTTTGAAGACCATAAAAATTATTTTCAAACAAAACCATATGACATAGTTTTTCATAAAAATACTTTTGACCTCTATTTTTACTTAGATAAAATTTCTAAAAATAATATTGATGCTCTTATTGGATTTAATTCAAATAATGGAAAAATTAATATTAATGGACATTTATTAACAAAAATTCAAAACATATTTAATTTTGAAGAAGAGATATTTATCAATTGGAATTCTCAACAAGAGGAGTTTCAAAAATTTAATTCTGAAATTCAAGTACCAAGGATACTTAATAGTAAGATAGGAACTAAATCAAAGTTAGATATTTATAAAAAACATAAAGAATTCATGAATATTAAAACTAGTTTTTCTGCAGAATATCCAATTATGTTTTACGGCAAAATAAAGTTAATATTAAATAACAAAAATTCTAACACAGAACAAAATTCATTACAAAACTCTAAAACTAAATCTATAGGATTAGGATTAGACATTAATAGAAAAAATTGGAAAATTTATTCTGAGAATTGCATTGGGAATAAAAGATATCCTGACAAAACGGTAAAACATTTTAATACAATCATCCAATCAGAATTTTTTCACAAAATATTCAATAACACCTCTTTTAGATTTACAAACAACACACAACTAATATTTAGCTCAAAACTACAAGAAAACGAAAAACTTTTCTTTGGTGGAAGCAATACTTTAAAAGGCTTTCTTGAAGATGAATTCTCCACTAGTAAATTTAGTATTTTATCAACATATTTTAGATATAATCTTGATTCAAAAACTGCTGCAGTATTATTTGCACAACAAGCGATCTACAGAGAACAAAATGAGACAAATCACGCAAACTCATTTGGAATAGGAGGAGAAATCAAAAATAAAACAGGAATAGTTTACCTTCAATATGCTATTGGTATATCAGAAAATAAATCTTTTAAGACTCAAAATGGAATTATTCATATTGGATTAAAAAATACTTTTTAACAAAAAAAAAAAATATATTACCGATCTTTTTTTTATTTGTTACTTTGAGCTATATTTTTATAAACGATATGGAAACAATATTACTAGCAATTTTAATTATAATCTCAATAGCTATCTTTTTTAAAAAACCTAATGTAGAGAAAAGTTATTCTCAAGAATTTTTACTAAACTTGAATGAAAACTTAAGAAAAGAAATTCAGGATATTAGAAAAGAAATGACAAATAACTCTGAGATAGGAAGAAAAGAAATTGAGGAGAAGTTAAAAGACATTAATAAAGGAATTATTAATTTTCAAACTAGTTCGAAAGAGGATATGCAAAAGCAATTTACCTCCTCAAATAAGGTGATAAAAGAAGTAACAGCAGAACTTGAAAAAATAAAAGGAACAAACGAACAAGTCCTAGGATTTGCTAATCAAATGAAGACTCTAGAGAAAATTTTAAGTAATCAAAAACAAAGAGGTATCTTTGGAGAAATTCAATTAGAAAATTTACTCGCTAATGTACTTCCACCAGAACTTTATCAAATGGAATATCATTTTATTAATGGAGAAGCAGTAGACGCAATTGTAAGAGTAGGAGATTTTATTATACCAATTGACGCAAAATTTTCTTTAGACAATTACAATAAAATGATAGAAAGTGATGACAAATCTGAAATTGATAAGCTTGAAAAATCCTTTTTAGATGATATTAAAAAGAGGATTAATGAAACTTCAAAATATATTCGTACAACAGAAAAAACAACAGACTATGCCTATATGTTTATACCTGCAGACGGCCTGTATCAAGATTTACTAAATAGTAGAGTTGGATCTTTAAAAATCAATTCTAAAGATTTAGTTGACTATGCATACGAAAAGAAAGTGATGATTGTTTCTCCGATGAGTTTATTTCCTATGCTACAAATTACTGTAAAAGCATTGAACAACATGAAGATAGAACGTTCTATTGATGAAATTAAAAAAAATATTGAGAAACTAAGTAATCACCTCAATTCATATAAAGAATCTCATGATAAATTGGGAAAAACGATAGGAACTGTTGTAAACCATTACAACAACACGTCTAAAGAATTTAAAAAGATAGATAAAGACATTACTAAAATTTCTGGAGGTAATTCTTCATTACAATTTGAGCAAAACCTTCTAGAAAAACCAATGTTTGATGAGTAAAGGAGAAAAAAATTCCATTTTTGGAATAAGAGCTATAATCGAAGCGATAGAAGCAGAAAAAACCATAGATAAACTTTTTATTCAAAAAGGATTGCATAATGATTTGTTTGCAGATCTATGGAAATTAGTTCGTCTTAAAAGGATTAATTACAAACATGTTCCCCTTGATAAAATAAATCGACTTACAAAAAAAAATCATCAAGGAGTATTTGCTTTTATCTCTCCTATTGATTTTCATAAAATAGAAGATATAGTTCCTTCTATTTATGAAAAAGGCAGAAATCCTCTAATATTAGTATTAGATAAAGTTACAGATGTAAGAAATTTCGGAGCTATTTGTAGAACTGCAGAGTGTGCAGGTGTAGATACAATTTTAATTCCAGAACAAAACTCTGCTGCAATAAATGCGGACGCCATAAAAACTTCTGCAGGTGCTTTACACAATATCCCTGTCTGTAGAACTTGGAACTTAAAAATGAGTCTACAATTTCTAAAAGATAGTGGACTTCAACTAGTGAGCTGTACAGAGAAAACAGATAAAGACATTTATACCCCGAATTTTACAAATCCTACAGCGATAATAATGGGGTCAGAAGAGGATGGTGTTTCTCCAGAGTTTTTGAAAATGAGTGATAGTAAAGCAAAAATACCTATGTATGGTAAAATTTCCTCTTTAAATGTATCTGTTGCCTCAGCTATTATTGTTTATGAAGCTATAAGACAAAGAGAAAGTTTGTCATAAACTAACAGTATTATGTCATAAATAACATTCTAATTTTTTTTAGGGTTCTTAATACAGGATTAAGAATTAAATCTTCTAATTCAGGAATAATATCTTCATTAAATTGTATTTACTGGTAAATTAATGTTAATTTCTATCATCTATCTTTTATTTAAGAAAATGAAACGTTACTCATTTCTAAACGTATCATGATGTAAAAATTTTTTAAAACCAAACATTATGAAAAATTTAGTATTACTCATTTTATTCATACTCACAATTCCAAATATTATTTTATCACAATCAAAAAATGAAGAATTACTTTACTCAGTAGAATTTTCTTAAGAAAATTCAAAGAAATTTACATTTTCAAAATGTAAAGAAGGATTTATATATCGAGCTTACAATAAGAAAAAGAAAGAAATACAAACATGTAAGTGGGAGGTGAAACTAAATAAAAATAAAACAGAAAAACTTTTTACAGAAATAAAAAATGTCTTATCAAACGCTAATTATTCTTCAGACAACTACTTGTTTAAGATAAAACAGAATAAAGATGAAATAAAATTAACTTTTAAAAATTCAAGTTGTACAGCAGAACATAAATTATACTATCTTCAAAAAGATTGTAACAGAACATTTATTATTAAACTAAAGAAAAAAGAATTTAAAAATATTATTAATACAATAAATTTGAATTAAGGTATCATCAATTTTTAACTTACTTGTTTTTTCTATATTTGTTGTCAATTACAAATTATGATCAGAACTATTTTAACGATGATATTTATATCTGTAAGTTTATTTGGATACTCACAGAAAAAATATACCATTAGTGGATATATATCCGACAAAAATAATGGAGAAACTATTGTGGGCGCGAATATCTATTCTAGTTCTAATGGAAAAGGTGTAAGTTCCAATACTTATGGATTTTATAGTCTTACTTTAGTAGAAGGATTATATGAAATAAATTATACTTTTCTAGGATATAAAACAGAAAAAAAACAGATAAAACTAGATAAAAATATCGATTTAAATATAGATCTAGTAACATCTTCTTATTCAATTGAGGAAGTGGAGGTTAAAGGCTCATCTAATATTGTTCAAAAAACTCAAGCTTCTGTAATTGAAGTTCCAATAGAACAGATAAAATCTATACCTGCTCTTTTTGGTGAAGTAGATGTATTAAAAGCTATTCAGTTATTACCTGGGGTACAATCTAGTGAAGGTACGTCTGGATTTTATGTTAGAGGTGGTGGACCTGATCAAAATCTAATATTATTAGATGGTGTTCCTGTTTACAACTCATCTCATCTAGGAGGCTTGTTTTCTGTTTTTAATGCAGATGCAATTAAATCTGTAAGACTCACAAAAGGTGGTTTTCCTGCTAGATTTGGAGGTAGACTTTCATCCGTATTAGAAATTGATATGAAAGAAGGAAACAATAAAAAGTTTAAAGGTGATGCTACTTTAGGATTAATTTCTTCAAAACTTACTTTAGAAGGACCTATAATCAAAAATAAAAGTTCTTTTATTATTTCAGGTAGGAGAACTTATGCAGATTTGCTAATGAAACCATTTATGCAAAATGGAGAAAACGAGATTGATAATTTCAACTTGTATTTTTATGACTTAAATGCTAAGATTAATTATAAAATAACCAAAAAAGACAGAGTATATATAAGTGCCTATATTGGAGATGACATTTTTAATATTAAAGCATCGGAATCAAATAAAGAGGAAGGTAAAGAACCAAAATCAAATAGAAACGAATCAGACAATATGCGATTTCAACTTGGATATGGTAACATCACTTCTACTATCAGATGGAATCATTTATTTAATAATAAACTTTTTAGTAATACCACATTTACTTATAGTAGGTATAACTTTAACACGGGATTCTCTTTACTGTCATCAAGACCAAATGACACTGTTTACAACGATAGTACACAGACTACACATATAGGTGAAAGTTCTGAAGATTTTTCTTATGATTATATCTCAGGAATTCAAGATCTAGGAGCGCGTATTGATTTTGATTATATTCCAAATCCAAATCATAATATAAAGCTTGGAGTTTCCTATACCAATCATGAATTTTTCCCTGGAGAAAGCACATTATTAATGGATATAATTTCCCCTGATACTACAGAAAACTTTTTACTAGATACGACTTTTAATTTTTCTGAAAGAACAAGAGTTAACGAGACCTATTTCTATATTGAAGATAATATTAAAATTTCTAAAAGATTAAGAGCAAATATAGGCTTACATCTAGGATATTACTCTCTAGCTAATCAAACTAATATTAGAAACTTAAATGGTATTTACACCTATTTAATTAATAGAGATTTTCTTAGTATTCAGCCCCGAGTTTCTGCAAGATACCTAATAAATGACGAATGGTCAATAAAGGCATCCTATGCCGAAATGCAACAAAATATACACTTACTTTCAAACTCATCAGTAGGATTACCAAGTGACCTTTGGGTCCCGGCTATTGATAGCGTACCATCACAAAGCTCTAAACAATGGGCTATTGGAATTGCTACTGAGTTATTTGCAAACACTTACGAATTTAGTTTAGAGGGATATTATAAAACTATGAATAACTTAATCACATATAAAGAAGGTTATTCTAATTTAAGTAGTAATGAAAGTTGGGAAAACACAGTGGAAACAGGAGGCGAAGGAAAATCTTATGGAGGTGAATTATTTCTTCAAAAGAAAAAAGGGCAAACTACTGGATGGATTGGATATACTCTCTCATGGACAAATCGAAGATTCGATGACATAAGTTTTGGAGAATGGTTCCCATACAAATATGATAGAAGACATGATTTATCATTTGTACTTTCACATAAATTCAACGATAATTTTGATATTGGAGCTACCTATGTATATGGTACGGGTAATGCTATTACATTTCCACAGGCACTATATTGGGGACAACCCTATTCTAGCTTTTGGTATGACGCAAATATTGTTGATTTAGTAGAGTCTTATGGCACAAGAAATTCTACTAGAATGCCTTCTTATCAAAGATTTGATATTGGGTTGAATAAACATTGGAAAACCAAAAGAACTATAAAAACTTTTTCAATTGGTGCTTACAATTTATACAACCGAAAAAATCCATTCTTTATTTATTTAGATATTAATGAAGAAAATGAAAGAGTTGCAAAACAAGTGTCATTGTTTCCAATAATTCCATCAATATCATACAGAATTAAATTTTAACAGATGAATAAATTATATATTTTCATATTATCATTTTTTTTAATCTCTTGCGATAGTATGCAGACTATTGTGGAGGTAGAAATCCCTCCTCATGAACCAGTATTAGTTTTAAATGGAAAATTAGATACCGATACAATTGTTCATGTAATGTTGAGTCATTCGGTTGGTGCATTCGATGACGAAACACCTAATTGTATAATAGACGCAGAAGTTTTACTATATAAGGACAATGTACTATTAGACACATTAATTATAGATTTAGAAAATTCAGATTATATTTATTATTGGAGTAATACCGGTGAGGATTCTTTATTAATGTATTACTACAAATCTAATTATGTTCCAACAGGAGGTCATTTATATAAAATAATTGCGTCACACTCAGATTATAACACCATCGAAGCAAGTACTTTTATTCCAAATAATTTAGAAATAATGAACTTAAATATTGACACAAATTCAAGTGAGCTTGTTCAATTTAACTTTTCTTTTATTGATGATCAAAGCAATCAAAACTTTTATGAATTAGAACTATATGCTAACTGCACTAAAGTGTGGGATGAAGAAGAATATGACTATTCAGGTAATGTTACAATTTTTTCAAATGACCCTTCATTTCCTGGTGGGATACCATTTTCAGGTTATTCATATAGTGGAGAAATTGTCTTATTTACAGACGTTTTATTTAATGGTGAAGAAAAGAATATTTCTTTTGATGTATATACAGATGAATTTAGTTTTGCAGATTGTGACACAGTTTTATTAGAATTTTCAAATTTTAGTAATGAAACTTATTCTTATTATAATTCATTAGGATCACATAGAGATAAAGGAGAGTTAGGTATTTTTGGAGGTGAAGTTATTCCTGTATATACTAATGTAAATAATGGATTGGGAGCACTTATTTCAGTAAACTCTCAATCAAAATTTTTAAGTAAATAAGAAAGAACCTGTAATAGTCTCACTTAAGTAATATCGCTAGAAATAGTTTAGAGAAAGATAGTTTTGTTTTACTATTGTTGTACTTTTAATATTTACAAAAAGAAAAAAGAGAACTATAAAGTTCTCTTTTGATAGTAGCGGGGGCCAGACTCGAACTGACGACCTTCGGGTTATGAGCCCGACGAGCTACCAACTGCTCCATCCCGCGATATTAATACAAATATAAGTGATTTACTTGATTTGTACAATTATTCTGATCTGATAATTTGTAAATCAAAAGACTTATTTTTGCGACCATGATTTCAGTTAATAATTTATCACTTTATTTTGGTGGACAAGATGTATTTTCCAATATATCATTTATGATTAATAAAGGAGATAAGATTGGATTAGTTGGAAAAAATGGAGCAGGCAAGTCAACTTTATTGAATTTATTATCTGGAAATCTGACACCCAATGATGGAAATATATCTGCTGCCAATGGTTTAGTTATTGGATACTTAACTCAAGACTTAGATTTTGAAGATGGAAGAACTGTAATAGAAGAGGCAAAAACAGCATTTAATTATTTAAATGAAATAAAAAAGAGACTTAAAATTGTAAATAATCAAATAAAGGAAAGAACAGATTATGAATCTCAATCATACCTTGATTTAATAACTGAATCACATGATTTAGGGGAAAGATTTAGAATGGCTGGAGGAGATGATATTCAGTCAGAAATAAGTCAAATTTTAACAGGGCTTGGATTTACTCAATATGATTTTAATAGACAAACGCATGAGTTTAGTGGTGGTTGGAGAATGCGTGTTGAACTAGCAAAAATTTTACTTAAGAAGCCGGATATTTTATTGTTGGATGAGCCTACTAATCACTTAGACATTGAATCAATTATTTGGTTGGAACAGTGGCTTAAAAAAGTATCAGGTGCAATTGTTTTGGTATCACATGATAGAGTTTTTTTAGATTCTATTTCAAATAGAACAATCGAAGTTGCATTTAGCAAAATAAATGATTATAAAGCCAAGTATTCAAAGTACTTAGAGCTTAGAGAAGACAGAATCGAAAAGCAAATACAAGCCAAAAAAAATCAAGATAAGTACATTGCAGAGACAAAAGTACTTATTGATAAATTTAGAGCTAAAAAAAATAAGGCTGCATTTGCACAATCTCTAATTACCAAGCTCAGTAAGCTTGAGATTATTCAGGTTGAGAAAGAGGATATAGGTAGAATGCAGTTTAGATTTCCACCGGCTCCTCACTCAGGAAAATTAAGTTTAATGGTAAAGGATGCATCAAAAAGTTACGCTGACTTAGATGTATTGAAAAATATTAATCTTGAAATCGTTAAGGGTGAAAAAATTGCATTTGTTGGAAAAAATGGAGAAGGAAAAACAACATTGGCCAAAATGATTGTTGATGAAGTTGAATACTCGGGTATTATAAAACTTGGTCATCAAGTTAAGTTAGGTTATTATGCTCAAAATCAAGCTGATTTTT
>CAJXFN010000031.1 GCA_913052655.1 uncultured Flavobacteriales bacterium
AAGTATTGAAGTAATTTGCGGATCTATGTTTTCTGGAAAAACAGAAGAATTATTACGAAGATTGAAAAGAGCAAATTTTGCAAAACTGAAAGTTGAAATTTTTAAACCTATAATTGATACCAGATACGATAACACAAAAGTAGTTTCTCATAATGAAAACTTTGTTAACTCTACTGTTGTAAGAGATTCTAATGAAATTATTGAAAAAATTGATAATACAGATGTTGTTGGAATTGATGAGGCTCAATTTTTTAAAGATGACCTGAGTATAACTTGTAATAAATTGGCAAATTCTGGAATAAGAGTAATTGTAGCGGGTTTAGATATGGATTTTCAGGGTCAACCATTTGGATATATCCCTAAACTTCTTGCTATTTCGGAGCACGTTACAAAGGTGCATGCAATCTGTTTAGACTGTGGAAACATTGCAAATCATTCTTTTCGTACTTCTGACAATAAAAATCTTGTTTCTTTAGGTGAAAAGAATAATTATAAACCATTATGTAGACAGTGTTTTAATAAAAACATAAAATATGCATAATTTTCACGAAACAATACTTGAGATAGACTTAAGAAAATTAGAAAATAACTTTAACTTTCTATCATCAAAACTAAAAGAGAACTGTAAAATAATTGCTGTTGTAAAAGCCTTTGGATATGGACATGGAGACATTGAAATATCAAAAAAACTGGAGCAATTAGGTGTATATGCATTATGGGTTGCAGATTTTGAAGAAGGAATAAGGTTAAGAGATTCAGGAATAAGATCAAAAATAATAGTTGCAAATCCAGGATGGAAAAGCTTCAATGAAATTGTTAAGTATAATTTAGAAGTTGTTATTCATAATTGTAGATTGTTAGATTTTTATATTTCAAAAGGTAAAGATGTAAATATTCATTTAAAGTTTAATACCGGAATGAATCGCTATGGTTTTGATAAAAAAGACATAAGTTTTGTAGTTAATAAATTAAAAAATAATTCAAATCTAAAGGTAAAATCTATTTGTTCTCACTTATCATCCGCTGGTGACACTACTAAACTAGATGTTAGTAAAAAGCAGATTAATCTATTTAATGCTCTCTCAAAAACTCTAGAAGAAAAATTAAATAAAAAAATAGAAAGACATATTCTAAATTCAAATGGTTTTATGAACTTTCCAGAAAGCCAGATGAACATGGTCAGATTAGGTATTTCTTTATATGGTAGTTACAAAAATACGAACCTTCAACAAATCAGTAAATTGAAATCAGTTATAAGTCAAAATAGGAATATTAAAAAGGGGGAGGGCGTTGGATATTCATCAGATTTTATTGCAAAAAAAACAATGAATATATCTGTGGTACCTGTTGGCTACGCTGATGGGTTAAACAGAAAATTAGGAAATAGCGTTGGCAGTGTGATTATAAAAGAAGTCGAGTGTCCAATTATTGGGAATATTTGTATGGATAGTTTAATGATAGATACTAGCAAGGTTGATTGTAAAGAAGGGGATGAAGTAGTAATCTTTGGACCAAAAAACACAATCTTATCACTTTCAGAAAAAATTGGTACTATTCCATATGAGATATATTCTTCCCTAAACAGAAGGATTAAGAGGGTTTATATTGATAATTAACTACCATTATAGATAAAAATATATATAAAACCAATGTATTATGTATAAATAAGTAACTATCTGTAAACATAATTACCAAATACATTATCGGTAACAAAATTCTTACGAACCCATCTTTTAATTTTATCAATTCTCGAATCTGAAAGTAAAAAATAGAAAGTAAGATTATCAATCCAAGTATTCCAAGTTCTATCCAAACATAAAAATAGTTATTGTGAGGTGTTTTATGATTATGTCTTACTATCTTTTCTGTCTCTTTGTCAATTTTTCTAAATATATCTGTGAAACTACCAGCCCCATAACCAATTATTGGTTGCTTTTTAATTATTTCTAAGGAATGTGTAAATAAAAGGTAACGAGAAGTGGGCTGTTTGGTTAAAAAACTGCTTATCACGTGTGTAAATCTTTTTTGTATCATTTCTGAACTGTTGTATATCATAAACACCGCTAGAAAAAATAAACTTAAAGTCAGAACTAAATGCTTTACACTCTTTCTAAGCTGAATAAATATAAAAATCGTCAACAATAAAATAAAGACTAACTGTCCTGATTTCCCAGCTTCTGTAAAAAGAGAAATCAAATAAACTAGAAGAAATATTAGAAATACGATTTTTATTGGAGGAGTTATACTTATCTTATAATAAGAATAAATTAAAATTAGAGTTGAAGAAGCCAGAAAAATATTATGTTCTGTATATTTTAAAAATGCAGAATTAGTCCAATTTTCACCATTTATATTTAAAATACCACAATTTTCAGAAATAGCAATAACTGAAGAAATAAACATAGAGACAAAAAACGAAAATACTGATTTCTGTATGGTTTTATTAGTGAAATTGGTGCTGTAAAACGCTGGCAATAACCACAATAAAGAAACTCTTTTTAATATCCAATTTGTGTCTGTAAATTTACCAAAAAAAATCCAATATAAATAATATAACAACAACAGAGAAATGATAGAAATCATCCAATTACTTGATATTATTTTTTTTATTTTGTTAGAAAAATCTCCCTCTAATATAATAATGATTAATAACATTATTAGTATAATATTAGAGGCTACCACAGATAAAGAAATGCTCAAAGCTAATAAAACTAAAAGCGTATTCTTAATATTAGATAGTAAAGATTTATTCATCAAAACCTAAGATAGAATAATATTCTTGTAGATTTTCGAGTAATCTTAAAGCTTCTTCTATATCTTTATCGTATTTTAATCTTTCTTTTATTCTACCTTCTTGAAAATAGTATCTACTAATTATCTCTTCTGCTAAGTATTTTTTCACCTCTTCCTTATTGTTTATCAAATCATAATTCTTATTAGATTTCACCTTTTCTAAAAGTATAGATAATTCTGTCTCCAACAATTCAAACGTACCTTCCTCTTCGGTGATTTCTTTAAAAATACCTAATGCGTCTTCTGTTGCGGTTGAATACTCATAATCTTTATCTAATAAGAAGGAAATAAAATCACTATATATTTCATCTGTAATTTCAAATTTTTCTACTGTATTTATTGATTCATTTTTATATCTGAAATCCGTAGCAAAATCAAATATCAACCTTTTGTTCATTAAAGAAATTGTAATGTCTGAAACATCGTCACTATTAACAACTACATCTGGATTTATACCTCCACCATCTTTTACCTCTCTTCCGTTTCTTGTTTTAAAGGTTGAAATTAAGGAATCTGGAACCTTCCCTACACTTCCATCTTCATTTCTATTTGAATAATCTAAAGCTTGAATACATCTTCCGCTAGGAATATAGTATTTTGCGACGGTTACTTTTAACTGTGAATTATATGGCAATTTTCTAGTTTGTTGAACCAATCCTTTACCAAATGATTTTCGTCCTATTACAATTCCTCTATCTAAATCCTGGATAGAGCCTGAAACAATTTCTGATGCCGAAGCAGAGGTAGAATTAATCAATATAACTAATGGGGTTTTATTGTCAATCGGAGATTTTGTTGACTTGTATTTTTTTGTCCAATCTTTAATCTTTCCTTTAGTAGTTACTATTTCTTCTCCTTTGTCTACAAATAGATTGACAATATCTATTGATTCATTTAGAAGTCCTCCTCCGTTAGATCTTAGGTCTAAGATAATTCCTTTTAAATCTTGTTGCGATTTTAAATTTAACAAAGCGTTTTTTACTTCATTCGCACAATTTCTAGTAAAGGACCTTAATTTAATATATCCAACTCCATAATCTAATATTCCATGATAAGGGATGCTTTTAACTGTAATTTTTTCTCGGTTGAATTTTTTGACAAAACTTTTGCCGTTTCTTTCAATTAGAATAGAAACTTCTGTATTAGGTTGTCCTTTTAAAATTGAACTAATTTCCTCTGTAGTTTTATTTTCAGCCGATTTTCCATTTATTTCTAACAACTTATCTCCTGCCATTAAGCCTGCTTTTTGAGCGGGGAACCCCTCGTAAGGTTCGCTTATATATACAAAATTCTTTCTTTTTGTTATCATAGCTCCAATACCTCCGTACTGACCAGTAGTCATAAATCGATAATCTTCAATGTCTGATTCTGGAATATAAGTTGTGTAAGGATCTAAAGAACTTAACATTTCGTTAATTGCCGTTTTCATTAAATCTCCCGAGTTTATATCGTCCACATACAACATATCTAACTCCTTGTATAAATCTGTAAATATTTCTAAATTTTTGGAAGTCTCAAAATAACTATCTGATTGAGCTTTTACTTGAATAAACGAGAGCATTATAACAACTATCGTTGCTATCTTTTTACTAAAGTTGAAAGTTTGTTTTTTCATAATTACATTTATGGTACTAAATCTTCACCGCTTCCTCCCCATGGGTGACATTTAGATATTCTTTTTATTGCTAAAACACATCCTTTAAAAGGGCCGTGTTTAATTATTACTTGCTTAGCATACTCCGAACATGTAGGTGTAAATCTACATGTAGAAGGTAATATTGGAGATATTACTTTTTGATAAATCAAGATAACTAAAACAAACAAAAATGAAAATATCTTTTTCATAATTGATTATTTAAACGTTGTAAAATTACTTTTATTTTTTCTTCTAACGAGTTAAAATTTGGAATTTCTGGAGATAGGTATACGAAACCTAAGTGAAGCGTATTTTTATTTTTTATTAAATTTTTATTTTTCCTGAAAGATTCTTTAATTAATCTTTTTATTTTATTTCTATTTACAGCCTTTGGAGTTATTCTCTTGGGTACAGAGAATAACACCTCAATGTTATTTTCTTCAGACAGAATAAAATTCCAATATACCTTGATTTTATCATGTATAAAATAATTATTTTCTTCAAATAATCTTGCAATGTCTGAAGTAGAACACAATCTCTCTTTTTTTGAAAACTTGTACATTATGAAAATAAAAAGGGGGTAATTAAAAACTCTTTATTTTTTACTTTTTTGGTCTTTTTCTTTTGTTTGCTTTTGTAATATAATCATCTAACGCCATAGACATAGATGGAAACTTCTTATTTGGAACCTCAATATCCGCTATTAAATCATTATTTTTAACAGCATTAATCGTAGTTGGCCCAAAAGCCGCAATTCTAGTAGCTTCCTGTACAAAATCTGGAAAGTTTTCGTATAAAGAGGTAATTCCCGTAGGAGAGAAAAACACCAAGACATCATATTTTACATCAGATAAATCTGACAAATCAGCTGCGACAACCTTATACATTACAGCTTTTGTGTAATCTAAACCACTTTCTTCCATTGTTTTATTGGTTTGACCTTTTAATAAGTCAGAGCAAGGAAGAAGAAATTTACTTTCTTTATGCTTTTGCATTAATGGAAGTAAACTTGCAAATGTTCTTTCACCAGTAAATACTTTTCTCTTTCTGTACACAATAAAGTTTTGCAGATAATGAGCAATAGCTTCCGAAACACAAAAATACTTAGTATGGTCTGGTATTCTTAACCTCAGTTTTTCCATCATTCCAAAATAATGATCCATTGAGTTTTTAGAGGTAAATATAACTGCATCATGGTTTAATAACGAGATTCTTTGTTCTCTAAATTCCATTGTCGTTAACTCATCAACTTGGACAAATGAACGATAATGAAGTTTTAATTTGTGCTTTTCAGCTAGAGAATGATAAGGGGTCTTGTTTTCTGGTTCTGGCTGTGAAATTAGAATCGATTTTACCTTTTTCTGTCTGTCTATGGTCATATTCTTTTTCTTTTTACGCAAAAACAATCCCTCTGTACACTAGTACAAGAGGAAAAAACTCAAGAAGGCAAATATACATAAATAAATAAAACCTTGGAAGGCCGAAAGATTTTATTCCAATTTTAAGTTTCCAGTAAATTTTTAAAACAAAAAACAGGGATAAAACACTAAATAGTAAAATTGAGGACTCTTCTTTTATATCTGTGTAATAAAAATGAAATAAAACTAATAATGGAAACGCAAACAAAGCAAATACTTTATCATATAAATTAGTAAAAAACAATGCTAATGAACCTATTTGCTTCATTTTTAATAAAACTCCAACAAACCTAATACAAATGAACTTTGCAAAATAATACAAACTTGTATAAAAGATAGTCTTTATGAGTAATCTCAAGGTTAAATTTGCTGGTGATATTAAGCTAGAAATAAAAAAAGATATATTTAAAATCATTAAAATTGTAAAGAGTATATTTACCCTTCTTTTAAACACATTGTCATCTCTTAAATATTGATTTGCAAACCTCTGTCCAAAAGAACTTAAAACAAATTCTTTAGAATATTTATAATGAAAAGCGTATAGTAGACCTATAATGTAAAATGAAATTGTAAGTAAAACAAAACATAAATTATTAGATTGGTAACTTAGTTGAACAGTATTCATTATAAAAAATTGAGTAACAAAGATACTGATAAGAGATTATTCAATACTTTTGCAGTGGTAAAATTTTAAAAAAAAAATTATGTCACAAGATTTATATCAAGCTCCTGATTATTTTTTGTTAGATGAATTACTAACAGAAGAGCACAAGTTAGTTAGAGACGCTGCAAGGGAATGGGTAAAAAGAGAAGTCTCTCCAATAATTGAAGACGCTTGCCAAAAGGCAGAATTCCCAAAACAAATTGTAAAAGGATTGGGTGAGATCGGTGGTTTCGGACCATATATTCCCGTAGAATATGGAGGGGCTGGATTAGATCAAATTTCTTACGGATTAATTATGCAAGAATTAGAAAGAGGTGATAGTGGGATTCGTTCTACATCATCTGTTCAATCATCTTTAGTAATGTATCCAATTTGGAAATATGGTAGTGAAGAACAAAAAATAAAATTTTTACCTAAGCTTGCAACTGGAGAATTTATTGGTTGTTTTGGGTTAACAGAACCTGATCATGGGTCAAACCCAGGGGGAATGGTAACCAATTTAAAAGATATGGGAGATCATTATCTTTTAAACGGTGCTAAGATGTGGATTTCAAACGCACCTATTGCAGACATTGCTGTTGTATGGGCAAAAAATGAAGAAGGAAGAATAAAGGGAATTTTAGTTGAAAGAGGAATGGAAGGGTTTTCTACTCCTGAGACTCATGGCAAATGGAGCTTAAGAGCTTCCTCTACTGGAGAGTTAGTTTTTGATAATGTAAAAATTCCTAAAGACAATGTTTTGCCAAATAAAGATGGTTTAGGAGCTCCTCTGGGATGTTTAGATTCTGCTAGATATGGTATTGCGTGGGGAACTATAGGTACCGCAATGGACTGTTACGATACCGCATTAAGATATTCTAAAGAAAGAATTCAGTTTGGAAAACCTATTGCCTCTTTTCAATTACAACAAAAAAAATTGGCAGAAATGATTACCGAAATTACTAAGGCTCAGTTTTTAACCTGGAGATTAGGGGTATTAAGAAACGAGGGTAGAGCAACTTCTGCACAAATTTCTATGTGTAAAAGAAATAATGTAGAAATGGCGCTAAATATTGCTAGAGAGGCAAGACAAGTTTTAGGAGGCATGGGAATTACCGGAGAGTATTCTATTATGAGACATATGATGAATTTAGAATCTGTTATTACATATGAAGGGACACATGATATACACTTATTGATTACTGGACTAGATATAACTGGAGAAAACGCGTTTAAATAATGAAAAATATTTTTAGAATTGTTGCATTTTTAGAGGGAGTATCTTACATACTCCTTCTTTTTATAGCTGTTCCTATTAAATATTGGGGTGGAGATGAAAAATGGGTGAAATTACTTGGAATGCCCCATGGGGTTTTATTTTTTGGATATGTAGTTCTCGCTGTTTTTTTGAATTCTATTGAAGATTGGAGCTTTAGAGATTTATTTGTAATTTTAATATGCTCAATTTTTCCTTTTGGGACATTTTAAGTTGATCGAAAATATCTAAAATAAAAAAACCCGAGAGTTCTCGGGTTTAACATTTTAATATGTAAATATTAAAAAAATTCTAAGCGCTTTTTGGAGAGGGGCCATATATATTTTCTTCAGCAGCTCCTTCTGTACAATGTAATACCAATAACCAAATAGGTCCAACAAGTGGTATTAGTACAATAAAGTAAAACCATCCGCTTTTACCTACATCATGAAGTCTTCTTACAGTTACCGCTAATGTTGGAACAAGGTGTATTAATGCTGTTAAAACATATAACCATCCATATCCATAAGATATCTCTCCGTATCCAGTGTCTAAGGTAAAGTCTAGACCTAGCGCGTTGTCCAGAAACATAGCGACAATTAAAATTATGACATATATCAACACAAACATCCAGTATTCTTTTCTTCTAGCTCTGCCGTTAAAATTTGAGTAATTTTCTTTCATTACTTTTAAGTACCATTCCATATTTAGTTTTTTTAATTTTGCTTACTATTAAGGTTTTCAGCTTTACCTATCGCCACCAAATATAAAAAAATAATTTAATTATCCTGATTTTTTAATAAAGAATTAACCTTTAAAAGCTCCTCATACCAAGCTTCTCCATATTTTCTAATCAGAGGCTCTTTCAGAAAAACAAACAAAGGTATTTTTAATTTACTTCCACACTCACACGCTGGTTTACAAATTTTAATTTTTTCATAGTTAATTGCTTCAAAGTCTCGATATTCTTTTATTCTAATTGGAAACAAATGACACGAAATAGGTTTTCTAAAGTTTATGACTCCTTCATTATGCGCTTTTTCTACAGAACATTTAGCGATTCCGTTTTCATATATAACAAAAGAGCACTCTTTGTTGTTTACAAGGTTTGTAGTTAGATCTCCATCTGAATCAATTACTGCAACTCCCTCCTTTTCCACTACATCAACACCTTCTTTACGCATATAAGGCTTTACCTTGTCATAAATTTTTTGAAGTATTGCTTGTTCTTCTTCTAACAGTGGAGCTCCTGAATCTCCCTCTACACAACAAGCTCCTTTACAGGCGTTCAAGTCACAAACAAAATGTTTTTCAAATATATCTAAAGAAATTATTTTATCTTCTAATTGAATCATACAGCAAATCTACATAAATAATATTTTGATTTACTATTTTTGCTCTATGGCAAATTATGAAGACATCTTTAAAAAAGTTGTATCCCATGCTAAAGAGTATGGTTATATATTTCAATCCTCAGAAATTTATGATGGATTAGCGGCGGCTTACGATTATGGTCCGTTTGGGGTAGAGTTAAAAAATAACATAAAAAACTATTGGTGGAAATCTATGGTTAATATGCATGAAAATATTGTAGGATTAGATTCTGCAATTTTTATGCATCCTACTACTTGGAAAGCTTCTGGCCATGTGGACGCTTTTAATGATCCTTTAATTGATAATAAAGATTCTAAAAAAAGATATAGAGCAGATGTTCTAATTGAAGATCATATTGCTAAAATTGAAGCTAAAATTGAAAAAGATTGTATGAAAGCTGCTAAGCGTTTTGGAGACGACTTTAATAGAGAAGAGTTTGTTTCCACGAATGGAAGGGTTTTAGAAAGACAGAAAAAAATTGATAAAATCAATGAAAAGTTGAACTCTTCTCTTTCTTCTGGAAATTTAGAAGCTGTAAAATCTTTAATTGAAGAATTAGATATAAAATGTCCTGTTTCTGGAACAAACAACTGGACAGATGTACGTCAGTTTAATTTAATGTTTAAAACACAAATAGGATCGACCGTAGACACTTCCTCTGATTTATATTTAAGACCCGAAACTGCACAGGGTATTTTTGTTAACTTCTTAAATGTACAAAAAACTGCAAGAATGAAAATTCCTTTCGGAATTGCACAAATTGGTAAGGCCTTTAGAAATGAAATTGTTGCTCGTCAATTTATTTTCCGAATGAGAGAATTTGAACAAATGGAAATGCAGTTTTTTGTTCGTCCTGGTGAAGAAATGAAATGGTACGAATATTGGAAAGAATTCAGAATAAAATGGCACCAATCCTTAGGGATGGGTGAAGAAAATTATCGTTTTCATGATCATGAAACCTTAGCACATTATGCAAATGCTGCTACCGATATAGAATTTAAATTTCCTTTTGGGTTTAAAGAATTGGAGGGAATTCACTCTAGAACTGATTTTGATTTAAAAGCACACCAAGAATTTTCTGGAAGGAAAATACAGTATTTTGATCCCGAAATAAATGAAAGCTATGTACCTTATGTTGTAGAAACTTCTATTGGGCTTGACAGGATGTTCCTTACTGTTTTGAGTCATTCTTTCAGAGAAGAGGAATTAGAAAATGGAGAAGGTAGAGTCGTCCTTAAAATACCACCTGTTTTAGCTCCTATAAAAGCTGCCATCCTGCCACTCACAAAAAAGGATGGAATGCCGGAAAAAGCAAGAACAATCATGAAGTCTCTTCAAACAGACTTTAATTGTCAATATGAAGAAAAAGATTCTATCGGAAAAAGATATAGAAGACAAGATGCCATTGGAACACCGTTCTGTATTACAGTGGACCATCAAACTTTAGAAGACAATACCGTAACTTTACGTGACAGAGATTCTATGAATCAAGAGAGGGTTTCACCAGAAAAATTACATTCCATAATTTCTGAAAAAGTAAATATTGCTAAATATTTGTCTTAATTCACTCCTTCGGTAGTAACAGAGATTTTATCAAATGTTGCGTCAATTGGTGGTTGAATTTTTTCTAACTCCACTTTTACTTTTTGCACTTTATTTAAAAGTAAGATTGCATCAACAATTCTTTTTGCTGGAACTTCAATCATATCTGCTCTGATTGCCATTTGATCCTTTACAATTTCAATAATTTTTACATAATCTACTGTGTCGTTTAAATCATCTGATGTTTCTACTTCAGATGTGTCTGCACTAACCCAAACATTCACAATAAAATGACCTCCCAATATGCCTTCTTCTGGCAAGTGTCCATGATGCGCAAAAACTCTAATTCCTTCTACAGTAATTAATCCCATTAGTTTATTTTTTCTAAAGCAGTTTTCATTCTTTTAATTGTTTCTTCTTTTCCTATGAGTGCTGCAATATCAAAAAGAGAAGGTCCTACCCCAAGTCCCGTTAAAGAAACTCTAAATGCGGGTAATAAGTTACCCATTCTTAACTCTTTTTCTTCTAAGTACGATTTAAATTCTTTTTCAATATTTGCGGAAGAAAATTCTGAAATTGCCTCTACCCTATTTTTAAATTCTGACAATAAATTAGACGTGTCTTCTTTCCATTTTTTGCGGATTGTTTTTTCATCATAAGATTTAGGAGCTACAAAATAGTATTTCCCTTCTTCCCACATATCTTTAACAAAAGTCGCTCTTTCTTTTAATTGCTCACAAACTTCTCCTACAAAATCTTCATTAGCGTCTACCCCATTTTGTTTTAAGATCTCCTGTAAATCTTTTGCTAAATCTTCTTTTGATTTTACTCGTAAATATTGTTGGTTAAACCATCTTGTTTTATCAAAATCAAATTTTGCTCCTGACTTCCCTACTCGTTCTAAAGAAAAAATATTGCATAGTTCTTCCATTGAAAATAACTCCTGTGGAGTTCCTGGGTTCCAGCCTAAAAAAACCAACATGTTAATGAATGCCTCGGGCAAATATCCACTTTCTCTATATCCTGAACTGACATCTCCAGTTTCTGGATTTCTCCAATCTGTAGGGAATACTGGAAACCCTAATCGATCCCCATCTCTTTTACTTAACTTGCCGTTTCCATCTGGCTTTAAGATTAAAGGTAAATGAGCAAACTCTGGAATTTTGTCTTCCCAGCCTAAATATCTATACAACAAGACATGTAATGGGGCTGAAGGCAACCACTCCTCTCCTCTTATCACATGAGAAATCTTCATAGTATAATCATCTACAACATTTGCTAGATGGTAGGTCGGCATTCCGTCTGATTTAAAAATGACTTTGTCATCCATATTGTTACTGTTTACTACAACCCAGCCTCTAATTATGTCGTTAAGTTTAATGTCTTCATTTCTAGGCATTTTTATCCTGATAACATAAGGATCTCCCGCGTCTATTCTCTTTTTTACTTCCGTTTCAGAAAGTGCTAAGGAATTTTGCATTGTTGTTCTAGTAACAGCATTATATTGAGGTGAGGGAACTCCTGCAGCTTTCATTCTTTCTCTCATTGCAGTAAGATCCTCTGAAGTATCAAAAGCATAATATGCAAATCCATCTTTCACCAACTGCTCAGCATAAGGCAAATAAATTTCTTTTCTCTGTGATTGTCTGTATGGACCAAACTCACCTCCATCTACTACAGATTCATCTAAATCAATACCACACCACTTAAGCGCATCTATTAAGTATTCTTCCGCCCCTTCTACAAATCTAGTCTGATCGGTATCTTCAATACGTAAAATCATTTTTCCACCTTTATTTTTTGCAAAAAGATAATTATACAATGCGGTTCTGACTCCGCCAATATGTAATGGTCCTGTAGGACTTGGGGCAAATCTAACTCTTACTGCTGACATTCTTATT
>CAJXFN010000032.1 GCA_913052655.1 uncultured Flavobacteriales bacterium
AAAAACGATTAATTAATATTTTATTGCATTAATATGTATGTAGCAGCACCCGCTAAATATCCCATTAAAGCTAGTAATGATATATTTTTCAAGTACCAAATAAAATCAACTTTTAAAATTCCCATAACTGCCACTCCAGCAGCTGATCCTATGATTAAAACAGATCCTCCAGTTCCTGCACAATAGGCCAAAAACTCCCAAAATAATCCGTCTACTGCATAGAGTCCTGTATCTGAAATTGGATACATTCCCATAGCTCCAGCAACAAGAGGAACATTGTCTACAATAGATGATAATAATCCTATAATAATATTGATGATATATATTCCATTTTTAGTTTGCCCGTTAAAACTAGTGTCTAGCCATTTTGCTACAATATCTAACTGTCCTGCTGATTGTAATGCAGCTACAGCCAGTAAAATACCTAAAAAGAAAAATATTGTTGCAGTATCAATTTTCTTTAATGTAGTAATTACAGATAGTTTTGATTTTTCCTTTTTGGTTTTGTTTCTGTGTATGATTTCAGTTATAGTCCACAAAACTCCTAAAGATAGAATTATGCCTAGATATGGAGGTAAATTAGTGATTGTTTTAAATATTGGAACAAATAATAATCCTAATACTCCCAAGTAGAAGATTAGATTTTTTTCAAATGAACTTGTACTAACCTTTTCTTCTTCATTAAATTCTGATAAATCTGGTCGTTTAACACTTCCTTTTAGTCTGAAAGATAAATATATTAATGGAACTAAAGTACATACAATAGAAGGGACAATTAGAGAAACAATGATGTTTTCTGCACTTACTTGTCCCCCAATCCATAACATGATTGTTGTAACATCTCCAATTGGAGACCATGCTCCACCAGCATTTGCACTCAGAATAATAATACCTGCAAACATCCAAAGGTCTTCTTTATCTTTAATAAGTTTTGTAAGTAAAGCCGCCATTACAATAGAGCTCGTTAAATTATCTAGTGCCGCAGAGAAAAAGAAAGTAATTACACTCAATATCCACATTAATGCAACTTTCTTATTTGTAGTAATTTTATCTGTAATAATCGAAAACCCCCCATGAGTATCTACAACTTCTACTATAGTCATTGCTCCCAATAGAAAGAATAATATCTCAGCAATATCTACGAGATGATGGGATAATTCATATTTTAGAAACTTCAATTCAGATATTTCCTTTCCAGGGTTTTTTAATCCATACCATTCTTTAAAACTATTAAATTTATTAGTTACTATTTCAAAATCAATAATCTCAACAAAACCTATTGCTAGTAAAGCCCATCCTAATCCCCCTATTAAAAGTGCAGAAGCTGCTTTATCGACTTTTATAGGGTGTTCTAATGCAATTGCGATGTATCCTAAAACGAATACAATTATCATAATTGAGGTAATCATATTTTAATTTATTTATTTTTGCAAATATACTGTTGTAGAAGGGAAAGCAAAGTCAGATTTATGTTTTTTAACTATCTCCATAATTTTGAAGTTTATATCTTCTTTTGTTTCTAATAAATCTTCCCATAAGGGACTGTCAACATAATATAATATTAACAAATCCAGAGAGCTCGCTCCAAACTCTTGAAATTTTACTGTGCCTTCTTGATTGGTTTTAGGGTGTTCGTCAATTATATTTTGAATATCTGAGACAATATTTCTAATTTGTTCAGGATTAGTTTCATATGTCAAACCAATGTAAAATTTAACTCTCCTAACTGATCTAAGTCCTAGATTATCAAGTTCCGCATCTATCATTTTTTTATTAGGTACAGTTACAATACTTCTGTCAAAAGTTTTAATTCGGGTGCTTCTAAATCCAACTTTTTCAATAGTTCCTGTAACTGTGCCAACTGTTACAATATCACCAACTGTAAAAGGTTTGTCTAAAAATATGGTAAAGGAACCTAATAGATTTTCTAAACTTTCTTTAGAAGCCATTGCAAGTGCTATACCTCCAATTCCTAGTCCTGTAATTAATCCAGTTGCATTAACACTAAAGACTTCTCCTAAAATTATAAAGATTAAAAATATATAAGAAAAGAATTTAATTATTTCTATTGCAAAAGGAACAAGTTGGTCGTCCATCTTGTTTTCGGATTCCTCAGCTCTTTTTTGCAATAAAATTCCAAAAAATGTGATCAATCTTTTTACGATTAGAAATATAGAATAAATATAGATTAATGAGAATCCTTTTGTAAGAAACATTCTTGTTCCTAATTCATCAACACTGACCAAATTCCAAGAATTTGGAAATGTTAACTGATTTACTCCAAAATAAAGAATAGATAACATAATTAAGAAACCGATAGGTTTTGTTAAAAGTTCATCAAACTTTTGTTGTCCAACTCTCTTTTCTCTTCTTCCTATAACTTTGTATAATAGTCTACTTAAATGTTTAGAGATTAATCCTTTAAAAATTAATCCTAAGATAATTGCAGAAATAAAAACTAGATAACTTGTTCCTGAGTTTTCTAAATATTCATTTTGTAAAAAGAATTTTATATTTTCCATTTTATATTAGTTTTTTTAGAGCTATTTCCATAGAAGTTCTAGATATGTTTTGTTTAGAGTTATTTTCATTATATGAATCTTGAAGTGCTTCACCGATTCTTTTAGAGGTATCTCTAAATATTGCTGTGTCAGTTATTTCAATATTATCTCCCATTAAATAGGCGAATACTCTAGCCATTCCACAGTTTGCAATAAAATCAGGTAAAACACTTACTCTTTCATCCGCACTTCTAGAGATAGGTCCAAAAAATATTTCTTTATCGGCAAAAGGAACATTAGCTCCAGAAGATATAACTTCCAACCCTTTTTCAATCATCTGATCTAATTGATTTTGAGAGATTAATCTTGAAGCGGCAGCCGGAATAAATATTTCTGCTCCAACTGACCAAATTTTTTCATTTACCTCATCAAAACTCATTATGTCATTAGCTTCTAAGAAATTAGAACTTCTATTTATTAATAATGATTTTATTTCTTGAAAAGAAAACCCTTCGGATTTTATTACTCCTCCAACTTTATCAATAATTCCTACTATAACAGCACCCGCTTGAGCTAAATAATAAGCTCCAGCTCCAGCTACATTTCCCCATCCTTGTATTAACACTCTTTTTCCTTTTACATTACCACCATATATGTTGTAATAGTGAAGAACTGCTTCAGAAACACCATATCCTGTGATTAAATCACCTACTGTATATTTACCTCTAGGATCAGGAGTTAATTGAGGGTCTGTAACAATTAAAGGTACACCTTCAGCAAGTTGGTTGATGATTTTCATTTTCCCTTCTTCATCTTTTCTATGATGTCCGCTTACAATTCCTTCTAATGGAAATAAAATTCCATTTTGTTTACATATAGGCATAACCTCATGAACCTCATCTACATTCATATCTCCTCCTGTACCGTAATATGTTTTTAATAGTGGTTTAGCTGCTGAATACCATCGTTCTAATACATCTTTTTTTCTTGGATCTCTAGGGTCAAAATTAATTCCAGATTTTCCTCCTCCAATTGGAGGTCCAGCAACAGTAAATTTAACCTCCATTGTTTTAGCAAGAGCTAATACTTCTTCTTTAGTCACTCCAACTCTCATTCTAGTTCCTCCAGCTGCTGCTCCACCTCTGAGAGAATTAATAACAATCCAGCCTTCAGCATCTGTGTATTCATCTTTCCATTCAAAAACAATTTCCGGTCTTTTGTCTTCAAATTTCTTTAATAATTCTTCCATTAAGTGTTGTTATTTTTTTTGTGCAAATGTACTAATTTTAAGGTTTTTTTTAATCTTAATTATAGAAGTTCTTATTTTCTATAAATATCACCCCCACAATTATCAGTTTTAGCTCCTGTAACGCTATTTAAACAATTGTTTTTATTTTCTAGTCTTAGAACCCCTAAAAAAGCGAAAATTATTGCTTCCTTAAAATCAATTATTTCTCTGTTAGGAAGAATTATTTTAGATTTAGAATATTCTCTAATTTTTTCTATTAAGTACTTATTATTTGCGCCTCCTCCACTAACTAAAACAGATTCATCTTTCAAAAAAGATCCTATCTGATAAGCAATATGTTCGCAAAATGTGCTTAATTTATCCTTTGTAGAATAATCATTTTTATTTATGATAGGGTTTATATTTTTCTTAACCCATTCTCTTCCTAGTGATTTTGGTGGATTTTTCTTGTAAAATTCTAATTGATTAAGTTCATTTAAAAGTGAAGGGATAACTTTTCCTTTTCGAGCTAATTTTCCATCTTTATCAAAAAGTTTGTTTATTTCTTGGCAAATTTCATTCATAACAATGTTTACTGGACAAATATCAAAAGCTATTATCTTTTCTTGCTTTTTAGAAATATTTGCAAAACCTCCTAAGTTTAAACAATACTTATATTCAGAAAATAAATGTAAGTCTCCTATAGGGACTAGAGGAGCTCCTTGTCCTCCTAATGATACATCTCGTTCTCTAAAGTTATTAATTGTGGTAATATTTGTTGTTCCAGCAATAGTGCTTCCACATCCTATTTGAAGGGTGTGTTTCTTTTCAGGTTGATGAAAAATTGTATGTCCATGTGACGAAATATAATCTACTTTTAGATTATTTTTTTGAATGAATTGGTTACATATATCCGCTAGTAATCTTCCGTACTCCTTATCGCAGTCTCTGATTTCTTTTGAAGATTTTGTGTGTAGTTTTTCTAATTTTTCTTTCCAATATTTTGAATAGTGAATAGTTTCAAATCTATTTAGATTATAGTACCAATCACCATTATATACAAAGGTGCATTTTACTATGTCTACTCCATCTAATGAGGTCCCAGACATTAATCCTATAATATGATATTCTTTATTCATCTGTAAATTTTCCAAAAATAACTTAAAAATCAGTACTTTTGCGTATTAAATTTTTAAATTTAAAATCTAAAAGATGGATTTTACACTTACAGAAGAACACAAAATGATAAGGGATGCAGCAAGAGATTTCGCCCAAACAGAATTATTGCCTGGGGTAATTGAAAGGGATGAAAATCAGAGTTTTCCTCAAGAACAAATTAAGAAATTAGGAGAATTGGGATTTTTAGGAATGATGGTAGACCCAAAATATGGAGGAGCTGGAATGGATACTATTTCTTATGTTTTGGCAATGGAAGAAATTTCTAAAGTAGATGCTTCTTGTTCTGTAGCAATGTCAGTGAATAATTCTTTAGTTTGTTGGGGTTTAGAAACTTTTGGTACAGAGGAACAAAAAGAAAAATACTTAAAACCATTAGCAAGTGGTGAAATAATAGGAGCATTCTGTTTGTCTGAACCAGAAGCAGGGTCAGACGCAACATCTCAAAGAACTACTGCTATTAATAAAGGAGATCATTATATAATTAACGGAACAAAGAACTGGATAACAAATGGAAATTCAGCTACTATATACTTAGTAATAGCCCAAACAGATATAGAAAAAGGACATAAAGGAATTAATGCTTTTATAGTAGAAAAAGGAATGGATGGTTTTGTAGTTGGTCCGAAAGAGAATAAATTAGGAATTAGGGGGTCTGATACACATTCAATAATGTTTACTGATGTAAAAGTTCCTAAATATAATAGAATAGGAGAAGAAGGATTTGGATTTAAATTTGCAATGAAAACACTATCTGGAGGTAGAATAGGGATTGCTTCACAGGCTCTAGGTATAGCTTCAGGAGCATATGAGTTATCATTACAATATTCTAAACAAAGAAAAGCCTTTGGAAAAGAGATTAATCAACATCAAGCTATAGCTTTTAAACTTGCTGATATGGCAACTGAAATTGAAGCTGCACGATTATTATGTTTAAAATCTGCTTGGGAAAAAGATAATGGTTTAAATTATGATCTATCGGGAGCTATGGCTAAGGTTTTTGCCTCGGAAGTTGCAATGAAAACTACTGTAGAAGCCGTACAAATTCATGGGGGTAATGGTTTTGTAAAAGAATATCACGTAGAACGATTAATGCGTGATGCGAAAATCACACAGATATATGAGGGAACATCTGAAATTCAGAAAATTATTATATCTCGTTCTATATTAAAATAAAAAATTATGAAGAAAATATTTCTTTCTATACTATTTTGCGTTTTAAGTATAATTACTTTATCACAGAATGTAAACACACAAAATGTTAATTTTTTACCATCTAATGTCAATTTTTCTGAGCTTAAACCATCAGATATTCCATCAGAACAAGTTTTAAGACAAATGGGTTTGTCAGAAGATGAGATTAAAGAAGCTCTTGATTTTAAACATAGTACAGGAGTTTACTCAGATAATACTATTGATTCTAATTCTGGATTTAGTGAAAAAATAATCAGATTTTATAAAAATATATCTAATAATGAAATTTTAGAAGATACTTTAATTTTTCCAAAAGCTAAAATCTATGGACAAGATATTTTCAGGTCAAATGATATAAATTTTTATCAAATGGCTACTAATCCTAATCCCCCTAATAATTATGAAATAGGACCAGGAGATCAATTAAGTATTGCAGTTTGGGGAAATTCTGAATATACTGATGTTGTTAAGGTTGATGAAGGAGGATACATCAGTCCAAGTGGTTTTGGACGAATCTACGTAAAAGGCTTAACTTTTGAAGATGCAAAATCATTAATAAGAAAGAAGCTTGGTATGTATAATTCTGATATGGAAATTTCATTAATTTATTCTAGAGTAATATTAGTAAACATTGTAGGTGAAGTATACAATCCTGGCTCTTATGCTATTCCCGCAATAAACACTGCATTTAACGCACTAATGGTTGCTAATGGACCCACTCAGATTGGATCTGTCCGTGATATATATATTAAAAGAAATGGACAAATTGTAGACTCATTAGATGTTTATAAATTTTTATTTAAACCTAATACTTATAAAGATATTTACCTTCAAGATGGAGATTATATTTTAGTATCACCTGCAAGTAATTTAGTTGAAGTAAAAGGAGAGGTAAATAGACCTTATACGTATGAAGTTAAAAATTCTGATAATTTAAAAGACTTAATTGTATTTGCTGGTGGTTATACCCCTGAAGCATCTAAAAATATTATTACCCTAAAGAGGTTTGAAAATGAAGGTCTATTAGTTCATGATGTTCATCAAAAGGATTTGTCGAAAACAAAACTTAAATCTGCTGATGAGATTATTGTAAATAAAATCCAAAGGAAAATATCTAATTTTGTTTCATTGGAGGGGTCTGTAGGTGTTGAAGGTGATTATGAATTTATTGAAGGAGAAAAAATATTAGAACTGTTACAAAGAACAAACTGTATTAACGAGTATTTATTTACAGAAAGATCCTATGTATTGAGAAAAATGAAGGATGGATCTAGAAAAAGTATTTCTGTTGATTTGGATTCTGTATTGGAAAATCCAGAAAGTAATTCAAATATTACATTAAAAGAATATGATATTGTTAAAGTAATGTCAATAGATGACTTTCATGATAGTTATTTTATCTCAGTTTTTGGATCAGTGAGGAAACCAGGAGAATTATCCTTTGGAAAAGGCATGAAATTATCATCAGCAATTGAACTTTCTGGTGGGTTAAAGATGGAATCTAGTGGAGGTAGAATTGAAGTTTCAAGAGTTTTAGAGATGGATTCTGATAATTTAACTCCAAAAAGATCTATGGTCCTAGTTTCATCTATTAATTCAGATTTAAACTTAAGTCCTGATCAATCAAATTTTATTCTTCAAAATAATGATCAAATTTTTGTAAGAATGAACCCTGATTTTAAAGTTCCAGTAAATGTAAATATTAGCGGTGAGGTTGTTTACCCAGGAACTTATGCCTTAATATCTGAAGGAGATAGAGTTTCTGATTTAATAAATAGGAGTGGAGGATTAACTGCAAATGCTTTTCCAGAAGGAGTTAGATTATATCGTAAAACCAAAATAAAAGAACAAGAGACTATAAATCAAATAATATCTGAAGAATTTAAAGAGGTGATTTTATCTGATACATCGTTGTACAACATGTATTCAGAAGATTTATTAGAATCTGAAATAAGTAAGTCTTCCTCTTTGATTGAAACAAATAAATTCGAATATACAATTGTATCTTTTGATTTGAATAAAGCTTTAAAAGTTAATTCTAAGCATAATATTGTATTGTTAGAATCTGATAGTTTAGTTATTCCAAAATCTAAAGATATTGTTTATATAACAGGATCTTTATTTAACTATGAAGCCGGAGGAGGTATTAGTGTTCCATACTCTGGGGGGACTAAAAGAGCAGATTATTATATAAATAATTTTGCAGGAGGTTATTCTAAATCAAATGATAGAACTAGGACTGTAGTTGTTTATCCTAATGGTTCGGTTAAAAAGTCTATAGATCTTGGTTTGTTTACTATCTCTCCGAAGATCACAAAAGGTTCTACTATCAGAGTAACATCTAAGGAAACAATTGTTAAATCTAAAGTGATTCCTATTGATTGGAATCAAGCAATTGAAAATACTTTAGTGAAAGTTACTGGCGTAATGTCCTTATATTTATTAATTAATAGAATTCAAGGTTCTTTCTAGACAGAATGTTATGAATGATAATGAAGCTACATTAAAGGATGTTATAATTTCAGTTAGGGATTATATTAGGGAGCTAAGAAAGAAAATTTTTCTAATTTTTTCTATTATTCTTCTTTTCTTAATAATAGGGTATTTTTATTCTTTATCTAAATATGATAAGTATGTTGCTACAATATCTTTTATTGTAGAGGATAATACAGAGGGATTAAATATTTCTTCAATGAATGGTATGGCAAGTCAATTTGGCTTTGATTTAAGCGGGAATTCAGCATCTTCTTTTAGTCAGCAAAATGTTATCGAGCTTTTAAAATCAAGAAGAATTATTGAGTCTACATTAAATCAATATTCTACTATATCTGATGTTAATTCAAAGTTCTTAGATCATTATGTTGAGATAAATAGTTTGATTGAGGATTCTTCTTTATTTAATTTTAATGAAACGTTTATAGACAGTATAACAAATGTAGTTTGGAAGCAAATTTTAAACGGAAAGTTGAGTTTATTGTATCAGAATGATGATGCAAGTATTCTAAATTTAAACTATTTTTCACCGATTCCTGAATTTGCTAAGAAATTTTCGGAAGGTTTAATTAATCAAATGTCCGATATGTATTCTGAATATCAGACAGAAAAAACACGTCTATCCTTGAACAATTTACAAAATAGATCAGATTCAGTTTTTTATGAATTACAACAAGCTGAAAGAAACTTAGCAAGAATAAAAGATCGAAATTTGAAGGTCATAACTTCTTCAGGAAGGTTAGATGAAATTAAGTATATGAGAGAAGTGAAGGTATTAAATGCTATGTATTTAGAACTTGTAAAAAATCTAGAGATTTTAAAGATGACTTTATTGGAGGATACTCCAATTATTCAGGTGGTTGATTATCCAATTCTTCCATTACAATCTGTAAAAAAACCAACAATCTTTTGGGTGTGTATTTTTGGTTTTATTGGGTTCTTAGTTGCTTCTTTCTCAGTTGTAGTAAGGAAATTAATCAATGATGCTTTACAAGAAGATAATTAAAGATGTTCTATAAGATTTTCTAGTTTTATTCCTCTAGATCCTTTTATTAGGATAGTCCTGTCATTCAGTTTAAATTTATCTTTTTCTTTTAAGAAGTCAACTGTATCTTTGTATGAATTTATATTAGATATCTTAGTAAATTCTTCTCCAATAAAAATAGTTTCTATGTCTAGTTTTGTCATTTTCTCTATAATAGAAATATGTTCTTTCTTTGAATATTTTGCAAGTTCTCTCATTTCTCCTAATATACATAGTTTTCTATTTCTTTCTAGCTTAGAGAAAGATTCTATCATAGAATTCATACTAGAGGGATTCGCATTATATGCGTCTAGGATTATATAATTCTTCTTAGTTTCAACAATTTCAGTTCTATTGTTTTTAGGTTTATAGCTCTCAATAGAATTTTTTAAATTTTCTGCAGTTATACCATAGAAATTACCTATTGCGCAAGCAGCTAAAATATTATAAAATTGAAATTCTCCAATTAAATTAGAGTTTATAGAAGTGCTACCTATCTTAATTGATATAAATGGAAATTCTTCTATTAATTGTGCATTAAAGTCAGCAGTTGTTCCTTTTCCAAATCGGACTCTTTTAATTTTGTTACTCTTTTCTAATAAAATCCTATCCTCTGAATTTACAAATACTGTTCCATTTGTTTTCTCTATAAAATTATATAACTCAGTTTTTGTTTTTACTACGCCTTTAAAATTTCCAAACCCCTCTAAATGAGCAAGACCTACATTTGTAATGATTCCTGTGTTAGGTTGAGAAATATTACTGAGTTTTTCAATTTCACCAATCTCACTTGCTCCCATCTCAATTATAGCAATTTCATGAGTATTATTAATTTCTAGAATACTTAAAGGAACTCCAATTTGATTGTTAAGATTTCCTTTTGTTGCATAGCAATGATATTGACTGGAAAGTACACAATGTAAAAGTTCTTTATTAGTTGTTTTTCCATTTGTTCCTGTTATCCCAATAATAGGGATAGAGAGTTGTTTTCTATGGTAGGTAGCTAGTTTTTGTAAGGTAACTTTAACATCTTTTACTAAAATGCATCCTTCTATGTAATATTCTTCTTCATCAACAACTGCGAATCTACACCCGTTTTCTAAGGCTTGTTTTGCAAATTTATTTCCATTAAAATTTTCTCCTTTTAATGAGAAGAAAATACTATCTCGAATTATACTTCTGCTATCTGTACAAATTACAGAATGTTTAAGAAATAGTTTATATAATTCAGAGATATTCATAATAAAAAATAAAACCCCATATAATGGGGTTTTACTAAAGATTTTATATTTTAATTACCTACCTTTCGGCTTACTATAGTCAATCTCTTTTCTCTGATTAGTTTTTAATTCAGATTTAGATGGTCCAATTCTGTCCATAGCACATCTAAATCCTATACAGTCTGAAGATTGTGATTGATCCAAGAATCTTCTTGTTCCTGGGTTTAGCCAGTAGGCTCTATCTTTCCATGAACCTCCTTTGTAAACTCTAGTTCTATCAGAAATTAAGGTAGTATTTCCGTAATCATACATTTCATTAGAATTAGATGTGTAAAGAGAATCTTCATATTTATCTGCAGTTTGATTCCATTTATCAATTTTAACTGTTTCCATGTCAGTTGAAGATTTTTCGGTAGTATCATTGTTCCATGAAGCGTCCATTTGAGATTCAATATCTCCATCTAAGAAATTAATATTGTTTGCTTTTTTGTAATTTCTTCTGTAGATATTGTCCGAAACTGATACTAATGTATCTTGAATATGACCTTGTTCATTAATAATATATGGATTTTCCCCAGTGGATGCATCTTTGTTTATTTGATGAGTTTTATAAACATTTCCTCTGAATGGTCTATGATCAGCTGTTGTAGTTTGTTCAGTTATAGGTCTATAAACATCAGCTACCCATTCAGAAACATTTCCCGCCATATTGTATAAACCATAGTCGTTTGGCCAGTATGATCTTACTGGAGCAGTTATATCAGCATCATCATTTAAACTTCCAGCAACACCCATATTGTCTCCTCTTCCTCTTTTAAAGTTAGCCATGATTTGACCTTGATTTTGTTTTGTATTATTTCTTAGAGAAGATCCATTCCATGGGTAAATTTTTCTTTGATCATGATTTTCTCCCACATTATTCCCAATATAACCTAAGGCAGCATGTTCCCATTCCGCTTCAGTAGGGAGTCTGTAGTTTGGAAGTAAGAGTCCATCTTCCATATTAGAATATCTTCCTTCATCATCGTCTTTTAGAACTTTTAGGTTCTTTATTTTCCCTTTTTGTTTTTCAGTAACAAAGTTAGATAAATAATCTTCACTTCCATGTAAGTATCCATCTGTGGTGAACGGATATTCAACTCCTTCTCTATCTGGGTGGGTTACTTCCATTACGAGACCAGCATCAATTAATATCCTTTCGTTTACTCTATCTGTTCTCCACGTACAATAATCATTTGCTTGTTCCCAA
>CAJXFN010000033.1 GCA_913052655.1 uncultured Flavobacteriales bacterium
GTACCTCCTAAAGCTAATTCTGATAGATGAGAGAGAGTATTATTTAGTGCTTTTAATCCATGATCAAGTTGAGATACGTAACCAGAGAATTCCTGACCTAGAGTAAGGGGAGTAGCATCCATTAGATGTGTCCTGCCAATTTTAACAACATTCATAAACTCTTCCGACTTTTTCGCTAAAGTATTTCTTAGTTTAAGAACTCCAGGAATTGTTACTTCTACAATCATTTTATATGAAGCAATGTGCATTCCTGTAGGAAAAGTATCGTTCGAACTTTGTGATTTATTTACATCATCGTTAGGGTGAATTATTTTCTCATTATCTATTAAACTTCCTCCATTTATTACATGAGCTCTATTTGCAATTACCTCATTACAATTCATGTTGGATTGTGTTCCACTTCCAGTTTGCCATATTACAAGTGGAAATTGATTATCATGTTTTCCGTCTAAAATTTCATCACACACCTTTGAAATTAAATCTCTTTTTTTTTCAGAAAGGATACCTAATTCGCAATTGGTATGTGCAGCTGCTTTTTTAAGATAGGCAAAACCATAAATGATTTCTAGTGGCATGGAGGCGTCGTTTCCAATCTTGAAATTGTTTTTACTCCTCTCTGTTTGAGCTCCCCAATATTTTTCTGCAGGAACTTTTACGTCTCCCATTGTATCTTTTTCTATTCTATAATTCATCTCAAAAATGTTTTGATAGTATTAATTGTTGTTGTTAATTTGCAATACAAAATTAATAATTATGAAATTTCTAGGCTTCCTTATATTTGTATTTGTTTTTTTAATGGCATTTTGGTGTATTATTTTCTTAGCATCTGTCATTCCTTACTTTATTTATGTTTGGATTAGAGAAGGAAAGCTTGAAAGCGATCAAATTCCTGATTAATCTATAATTTTTAATACATTTTCAGGAGGTCTTCCTATAACAGCTTTTTTTCCATTTATAACGATTGGTCTTTCTATAATTTTTGGATAATTAATCATTGCATGAATTATTTCCTTATCAGAAAGATTCTTATCTTTATAATTTTCTTTCCAAATTGATTCATTCTTTCTGACTAATTCAATAGGATTTATTTCTAGTTTTTCAAGGATTGCTTTAAGCTCAGATTTTCTTAGGTTGTCTTTTAAGTATTCTATTATTTCAAACTTAATTTTTTTCTCATTTAGTATTGCAAGTGTTTGTCTACTTTTACTGCATCTTGGGTTGTGATAAATTTTCATGTTTTTTATTTTTGTCCAAATTCCATTAGATATGATTTAATAAATGGATTTAAATCTCCATCTAAAACCGCATCAGGATTTGTAGATTCGTGATTTGTTCTTAAATCTTTTACAATTTTATAAGGGTGTAAAACGTAATTTCGTATTTGAGATCCCCATTCAATTTTCTTTTTATTCCCTTCTAACTTATCCTTTTCTTCTTGAATTTTTCTGATTTCTAATTCGTAAAGTTGAGATTTAAGAAGTTGAATTGCTTTTGCTTTATTTTCAAGTTGCGATCTTGATTCAGAATTTTCTATTGTAATCCCTGTAGGGGCATGTCTCAGTCGAACAGCTGATTCTGTTTTATTTACTCCTTGTCCTCCTGCTCCGCTTGCTCTAAAAGTGTCCCAACTAATTTCAGATGGGTCAACTATTATTTCAATCGATTCATCTGCTAAAGGGTATACAAAAACAGAAGCAAATGAGGTGTGTCTTTTTGCATTAGAATCAAATGGAGATATTCTTACTAATCGGTGTACTCCATTTTCTCCTTTTAAATTTCCAAACGCAAATTCTCCCTCAAATTCTAAGGTTACAGATTTAATTCCTGCAGGCTCTGCTTTGTGGAAATCTAACTCTTTTATTTTATATCCATTTTTCTCTCCCCACATGATATACATTCTCATTATCATCTCAGCCCAATCTTGACTTTCTGTTCCTCCAGCTCCTGGGTTTATTGTCATTACTGCAGACATGTTATCTTCTTCATTACTTAACATGTTTTTAAACTCTAAATCTTCTAAAGATTGAATGGTCTTATTGAGTTGAGAGTTTATTTCTTCTTCTGTACATTCTCCTTCTTTAGCAAATTCTTCTAATATCTTTAGTTCATCAATATTGTTTTTTACTTGATTATAACTGGTTACCCATATTTTCACTTTACTAATTTGTTTTAAGGTTTTTTGAGCATCTTCAGGATTGTTCCAAAAATTATTTGATTGAGTATTAGCTTCTAACTCCTGTACCTCTTTCTCTTTCTTTTCTATAGAAAGATATATAAAAAGATCATTTAACCTATTATAAAGTTCTAATATTTGTTCTGATGAAACCATACTTCAAAAATACTTATTTATCTCTGTTAATTAGTTCCCAAATTAAGTCATTTTCGTAACCTTTTTGCTGCAAATATTTTATAATTTTTCCTTTTTGAATAAATTGATTTTTATCTTTAAGCGAATTCTTCTTTTTTTCATACAGTTCTTTTAATACAGAATAGTATTCTTTATCTAGAATCTGATCTAAGCCTTTGTTGATACAGGAAGTAGAAATTTTCCTTATCTTAAGTTCGTTTTTTATTTTCAGTTTACCCCATCTTTTTATTCTGAATTTGCCCCTACAAAAGGATTCTGAAAACCTCTGTTCATCTATAAATTTTTCTAGAATTAAATCTGTGAGGATATTTTTAATTATATCTTCTTCTACACCCCATTCTCTCATTTTCTTTTCAACTTCCCATTGACATCTATCTTGTAATGCGCAGAAGGATTGTATCCTATCTGTAACTTCTTTTATATTGTACGCTTTGTTCTTTTGCACTCTTCAAAAATACATATTATTAGTTTATTAATTCTATTTTTGCCAAAGTGAAAAATACACAAGCAATAATTCTACTATTTATCTCGAATATTATTTCTGGTTTTGCCCAGGGTATTAGTATGATGGCTATACCCTGGTATTTTGTGGATGTTGTTGCTCGACCTTCTATTTTCGCATATTTTTATTTGTTTATTACTTTTCTAACTCTTTTTTGGGGCTTGTATGCGGGCACTATTATTGACAGATATCCTAGAAAGAAAGTTTTTATCTATACTAATTTAGTATGTGGATCTGTAATAACTCTGGTTTCCTATTATGGATTTAGGTTTGATAATGTACCAGATTTTTTAGTACTGTTAGTTTTTGGATTAACAATTTTTAATTATAATATTCATTATCCTAATTTATACGCGTTTGGACAAGAGATAACAGAAAAGAAAAATTATGGAAGGTTGAATTCTTATATAGAGGTGCAAGGTCAAGTAACATCAATGTTTGCAGGAGCTTTTGCCGCAATTTTACTTTCAGGTACTTCTTCTGATAGTTTTAGTATTGCTGGAATACATATTTCTTTGCCTTTTACTATAGAGGCTTGGTCTATTCAGAAGATTTTTCTTATGGATGCAATCACCTATTTTATTGGTATTGCTTTATTTTTATTTATCAAATATACACCAATTATAAAAGATGAAATTCATGTGGGTTCTTTGTTTTCTAGATTAAAATTAGGATTTAAATATTTAATATCTAATCCCTCCATTTTTGCCTTTGGAACTTTGTCATATATGTTATTTGCATTTACTATAGTGGAAATTCATGTGTTACTGCCTTCATACGTAGAACGTTTTATGAATGAATCTGCAAATGTTTACGCTTCAGCTGAAGTATATTACTCTTTAGGAGCAATATTGTCTGGAGTATTAGTATATAGATTTTTAAGTAAATATAATGAATATTTGAGTATTGTTTCATTAATGTTTATTGTAAGTATTGCTTTTATTGGTATGAGTTTTAGTGATAATATTATTTTATTTTTTGCTGCTAATTTTACTTTAGGAATTACAAATGCTGGAGTTAGGATTCTAAGAACTACTTATTTATTTTCTCATATTCCAAACAATATAATTGGAAGAGCCACCAGTGTTTTTAGCTCTATAAATGTAACGATAAGAATGATTTTAATTTTTATATTTTCAATGCCTTTTTTCCTTAAATCTGATAATATCAGATGGGGATATTTTGTTGGGGCATCTTTAGTATTGATTACTGTAGTATTGTTGCTTTACTACTACAAAAAAGAAAAAGAGAAGTCTTAATTGATTATACTATATTGTAATAAATGTAATCTTTCATCTCCAGTAATAGTGATTTTCCTGTTAAATTTTTTTCTCCATTTATGTCTGATAGATGTGAAAAATATTCCTTTGTTAATGTGAGAGGCGACAAAAGGATGTGCAGCTATTTTTATTTCTCCTTTTTGTGTTTGAACAAGATTATGTATCTTATTTTCTATTGTTTCTATTAATAGTAAACTAGAATCTATTTTTCCATTGCCTGTACACATTGGACATTTCTCCATAGTGTCGATTTTCATTTCTGGTCTAACTCTTTGTCTTGTAATTTGCATTAAACCAAACTTAGTTAGTGGTAAGATGTGATGTTTGGCTTTATCTTCTTTCATCACTTCAACCATTTTATCGTAAACGGCTTTTCTGTTTTGAGCGTTATGTAGGTCAATAAAATCAACTACTATAATTCCTCCCATGTCTCTTAATCGTAGCTGTCGGGCAACTTCCTCAGCTGCGATCATATTAACTGACAGAGCATTTGCTTCCTGATTTTTATTAGAGTCTACTTTTTTACCGCTATTTACATCTATTACATGTAATGCTTCTGTATGTTCAATTACAAGATAGGTTCCATTTTTCATACTAGCGGTTTTTCCAAACGAACTTTTTACTTGTTGCGTAATTCCCATTTTCTGAAATATTGGCAATTCTCCTTTATATAATTTTACTATTTTCTCTTGCTCAGGAGAAATCCGAGATAAATATTCTTTCAACTCGGAATGTAAATCTGCATTATTTACATGTATTTTGCTAAACTCAGAATTTAATAAATCTCTTAAAATTGCGGAAGAACGATTTAGTTCGCCATGAATTCTTTCTGTCAAATTACTTGTTTTCAATTTTTTATAAATGGACTGCCATTTTTTATATAGATTTTTCAAATCTTTATCTAACTCAGCAACTTTTTTATTCTCAGCAACAGTTCTGATAATAACCCCAAATCCTTTAGGTTTAATGCTATGGATTAATTTTTTTAGTCTTGATCTTTCTTCACTACTTCTGATTTTTTGAGAAACAGAAACTCTATCTGAAAAAGGAATAAGAACCATATATCTTCCTGCAAAGGATAGTTCTGTCGATAGTCTAGGTCCTTTAGATGATATAGGTTCCTTAGAAACTTGTACTAGAATATGATCTCCAGATTTTAGGATATCTTGTATTTTTCCTTCTTTGAGCGTATCTTTTTCTCTTCTGAAATTCTTTAAGGATGCTGTATTAAGTTTCTTGTTTCTTGTTTTATCTATGAATTTTTTGAAAGAATTTACTTGGGCTCCTAAATCTAAGTAATGAAGAAACCCATCTTTCTCGTGTCCCACATTTACAAAAGACGCATTTAGACCAGGAACTATTTTCTTAACTTTCCCTAGGTATATATCTCCAACTGAATAATTATTATCGTGTTTTTCTTTGTGTAACTCTACAAGCTTACCTTCTTTTAATAACGCTATAACAACCTCAGTTGATCTCGAATCAATTACAAGCTCGAATTTCATGTTTGAAATTACTTAATAAAAAAACAAATTAATGTTTATTTATTTTTGTGCCTGTTTTTTCTCAAACGTTTTTTACGTTTGTGAGTTGAAATCTTTTTTGCTTTTTTCTTTTTTGCTCCCATGATTATATTTTTTTTACTAGAATCTAGTATATTATTTTATATTATTTTTCACCTCTTCTTTAAAAACCTTTGCTGGTTTAAAAGCAGGAATATGGTGTGCAGGAATAATAATAGTTGTATTTTTTGAAATATTTCTTCCAGTTTTTTCTTTTCTTTCTTTCGCTAAAAAAGTTCCGAATCCTCTTAAAAAAACTGATTCATTTTGTTTTATAGATTCTTTGATTTCTAACATTAACGACTCTACAACTGCTGAGGTTGTTGTTTTTTCTATTCCTGTTCTTTCAGATATTTTGCTTATAATCTCTGCTTTTGTCATTTCTAAATAAAAATTTATTTTGTTTGGTTTATTATTATATTTTTGAATCGCAAATATATTAATTTTAAGAATATAACAGCTTTGTTATATTTCTTTTTTTTATTTGTATAAACCTAATTTTCAGTTGATTATGATTTTCCAAAATACAATTATAGAGTGGTACCATAAAAATAAAAGAGATTTACCATGGAGAAATACGACAGATCCGTATAAAGTTTGGATTTCAGAAATTATTTTACAACAAACAAAGGTATCTCAGGGATTACCATATTATAACAGATTTATAACGGAGTTTCCTTCAATAACTGATTTAGCGAATGCAAAAGAAGATCAAGTGTTGAAATTATGGCAAGGATTAGGATATTATTCTAGAGCAAGAAATCTTCACTTTACAGCAAAATTAATCAGAGATAAGTATAATTCCATTTTTCCCTCAGATTATAATAGTATAATACAGTTAAAAGGAGTAGGAGACTATACATCTTCAGCAATATCTTCCTTCTGTTTTAAACTTCCATATGCAGTATTAGATGGGAATGTTTTTAGGCTTCTTAGTAGATATTTTGCTATAGATACTCCAATTGATTCAAGTGCTGGCAAACAAATATTTAAGAAAATATCTCAAGAATTAATTTGCTACAAAAATCCAGACATCTATAATCAAGCAATAATGGAATTCGGAGCTGTTCAATGTCTTCCAAAAAATCCATCATGTTCAGAATGTGTTTTAAATTCTTCGTGTAAGTCATATGGTACAGATTTGGTAAAATTACTTCCAATAAAGAGTAAGTCATTAAAAGTATCAAATAAATATTTTAATTACATAATTTTTATTTCTGGCAACAACACATTTATTCATAAAAGGAATATTGGAATTTGGAAATCGTTATATCAGTTCCCATTAATTGAGGGTAATTATTCATTTAATGAAATACAGAATTTACAAAAATGGAATGAATTGGTCAAGGATCAAAATCCAAGTTTAAGATTTTCTTCTTTACAAATTCAACATAAATTGTCTCATCAATTAATTCATGCTGTTTTTCATCATGTTGAAGTGAAAGACGTTATTTCTGAAAAATATTTAAAGATCAAGTGGTCTAAACTAGATGAATACCCCCTGCCAAGATTGATCGATAAATACTTGGAAAGTTTGAAAAAGTAAAAAATAAAAATGTATATTTGTGGAAAATAATCATTATGGCCGGAGTAAATAAGGTAATTTTAATAGGTAATCTTGGCAAAGACCCTGAAGTTAGACATTTAGACAATGGAGTTGCTGTTGCAAATTTCTCTTTAGCTACGACAGAATCATATACTAATAAGCAGGGTGATAGAGTAAATCAAACAGAATGGCATAATATTGTATTGTGGAGAGGGCTAGCTGATATTGCTGAAAAGTATCTTAAAAAAGGAAATTCTGTATATATTGAAGGAAAAATTTCTACTAGAAAATGGGAGGATAAAGAAGGTATTGCTAGATATTCTACAGATATCATTGCTGATAAGATGACTATGTTAGGATCAAAACAAGGAAATACACCTTCTTCGATCCCTAATCAAGATACGGAAACATCTACACAAGAACCTCTTGAGGAGTCAGGTAATGATGATTTACCATTTTAATGTATAAATTTTGGCAGTAGACCCCCTTCCCGTACTTTTAAATACAGTATCAGTTGAAATAAATGATTTAACTATAGGTCTAATTATTGGTACAATAATTGTATTTATTCTTATTTTTCTATCTGCTTTAATTTCAGGTTCTGAGGTTTCTTTTTTTTCATTAAATTCTAAAAATTTAGAGGATCTTTCTGAAATTGATGAGAAAAAAGAAGAGCAGATCAGAAGTTTATTGTCTAAACCAAACAAATTATTAGCTACCATACTTATTACAAATAATTTTATAAATGTTGCTATAATTATTCTTTCATCTTATTTAACGTCAAATATCTTTGATTTTTCTTCTTCCAAAACTTTTCAATTTATTGTTCAAGTCATAGTTATTACATTTATATTAGTATTGTTAGGAGAAATTACTCCAAAGGTATACGCAAAACAGAATGCAGTTTTGTTTAGTAAAAGAATGGCTTCTTTAATAAAGTTTTTTGAAACTATATTTTCGCCATTTTCATCAATATTAATTAAAACAAGTTCTTTTATAGATAAAAGATTAAAACAAAAATCTTTAGATATTTCTATGGAAGAAATCTCTCAGGCAATAGAATTAGCTAGTGACGGAGATCAATTAGAAGAAGAAAAAAAGATTTTAAAAAGTATTGTAGAGTTTGGAAATATTGATGTTAGAGAAATTATGAAACCTAGGATAGATGTTGTTTCTTTAGAGAAAAATGTTTCTTTTGATCAGGTTTTAAATCTCATAGTGTCCTCTTCATATTCTAGGATACCTGTGTATGAAGATTCATTTGACAATATTCATGGAGTATTATACATAAAAGATCTAATACCTCATATATCCTCAAAAAATGTTGACTGGAATTCAATTTGTCATGAGGCTTTGTTTGTTCCGGAAACAAAAAAAATTAATGATCTGTTAAAAGAATTTCAGGAAAAGAAAATTCATTTAGCAATTGTTGTTGATGAATATGGGGGAACATCAGGGATTGTTACTTTAGAGGATGTATTAGAAGAAATTGTTGGAGAGATAAATGATGAGTTTGATGATGATGGAAATCAATATTCAAAATTAGATAGTGATAACTTTGTTTTTGAAGCAAAAATATCAATAAATGATTTTCTTAAAGTTGTTGAAGGAGAAACGGATTATTTTGATGAAATAAAGGGAGATGCGGACACTATTGCAGGTTTGATAATTGAAAGAACAGGTATTATTCCTAAAATTTCAGAGAAGGTTGATTTTCCTCCATATACTTTTTTTATAGAATCTGCTGATGAGAGAAAGATTAATAGAGTAAAAGTACATATTCATAGATGAAAAAACTAATAATTATCTTATTTATATTTTTTTTAGTTATCAGTCTATATTTGTATATAACAAAACATGAGTATTATATTCCAAAGCCAGAGGCGCTTGTTAAAATAGAACTGCCAGAAAGTAGGACTTCTTTTTATACAGATGAAAAAATATCATTTAAATACTCTAATTCCACCTCTGTGAAGTTAAAAGATAATTTTTATTTACTTAATTATCCTCAGTATTCATCTTCTATTTCATTTAAGATAACACCTCTTTTAGATTTTGATAAAGAACTTTATAATTTTGAAAATTCTATTTCAGTGCATGAAAAGCAAGGTGCGTATATTAATGCTAATATAATTCAAGATACATCAGAAAATATTTATGGAGTTTTATGTTATTTGGAGGGCAATAAGATTGCTACCTCTTCTCAGTTCTTTGTAACGGATAGTACGAACTTTTTTGTACGCGGAGGATTAGATTTTGATTGTGCAATCTCCCCTGAAATTGAGGTTCAGAATATTATAATGAAACAAGAGATTCTCAAATTTATTCAATCCTTAAAGTGGGTAAACTAATAATACTAAACTTAATGAATGAGTTCATCTTATAAAAATTATTTTATTTTAATAATACTATCTGTAATTTGGGGTAGTTCTTTTATTCTGATGAAAAGAGGCTTAGAGGAGTATACGGACATGCAAGTTGCAGCTCTTAGACTATTTATTGCATTTCTATCATTGGTTCCATTTTTGTATCCAGCTTTAAAGAAATTGAAAAAGAAAAATATTATTCCTCTATTTATTACTGGAGTAATTGGGAATGGGATTCCAGCTTTCTTATTTACAAAAGCACAAACTACATTAGAAAGTTCTTTTGTTGGTATGTTAAATTCATTAACTCCCATATTCACCTTATTTTTAGGTATATATTTTTTTAATACAAAACCTTCTATTTCAAATATATCAGGGGTAATAATTGGATTTTTAGGAGCAATTTTATTATATCTATCAGAGGTATCTAGCTTATATACAATTAATGTTAGTGTGTTTTTAGTTGTTTTTGCGTGTTTGTTTTATGGAGCCTCTGTAAATGTTATCCAAAAATATCTAGCAGAAATGAATCCTATTGATATTTCCGCTATAGCTTTTTTATATATTGGTCCTTTTGCTGGATATTATATTTTTTCAACAGATTTTGTTGAAATAGCTTCTACTAAAAATGGACTATATTCATTAGGATATATCACAATTTTAGCTATTTTAGGTACATCTTTCTCAGTGGTGTTATTTAACAAATTAATAAAGGATACTTCCGCAATATTCGCTGCTTCTGTAACTTATCTTATACCAATTGTTGCGATTCTATGGGGTGTATTAGAAGATGAACCTATTAAGTATAAACACTATATTGGTATTTGTATTATTCTATGCGGAGTGTATTTAGTAAATAAAAAGAAATCTAATCTAGAATAATTCTTTTTTCAACTCTTCCATCCTCATAAATATAAAATAGGGGAGTATTTTTATTCTCTAACGATTCTCTTCCTAACACATCAACTATTTTTAATAATTTCTTTTTAGATGATAAGTTGTTAATATTTGTTATAGTTGTATTTATATTTAAATTGTCAATAAATAAATTATTTTCATATTGATTGACATTCCTGAATTTTAAAACAATGTCATCTTGATTTAGATAATTCAATAATGAAATACTCTCAAATTTCCAGTCATTTGTACCAGTAGGTATCCAGTTGTATCCGTGATAAACAGGGCTAGTTGTTACTAAATTAGTTCCTGCTTTTTCCCAAATTTTTGTCCATGTTATACCGCAGTCCTCAGAGATATAAATAATTAATGTGTCCGACCAATTTTGAGATAAATTAGGATTTGTCCATAATGTGTAAGCATAGTGAAAATTAAGATATGCTGAATTTGCATTAGATAAATTTACTGATGGTAATATAAAATCATCATATGTTCCATTTGCAGCGTATTCTGCGTTATTTATATATATAGATTTAGAGCTGCTGTATCCAGCTAATTCATTAATTTCCCATGTTTTGTCTCCATCATCATTTACTATTGTCCAATTATTTGGAATTGAATTAATTTGAAAATCTTCAATTATTGGGATGTTAATTGATCCACAATCACAATTAGCTAAGCAGTTATTTAAATCCGTATAAGTTCCATTTCCATTATTTGGATCAATACAATTTCCATTAACGCAGTTCCATGAAGGAGTTGGGGGCGTATTAGAGCATAAATTGTGATTTAATAAGTTTGGTCTATATTGATTAATTGCTGAAATCATTCTATTTTTTTGCCCATTTGTAAACATATTCATACACGCATCATTTGTATAGTCCATATAGTTCATAAACATATCCCCATTAGAGTTTGTTGTGTTACAACTATTCGCATTATGAGGAAATGATGGACAACTATAATTAGCTTCTTCTTGAATCGGTGTGTCATTTACATTATCGTTTCCACAGTTACCAAATGAACCCCATACATGATCTAAATTTAACCAATGTCCAACTTCATGTGTTGCTGTTCTCCCTTTGTTATAAGGAGCTTGAACAACTCCTGTATTACCAAAATATCGATAACCAACAACTACACCATCATTTGGGTTATTAAACCCTGATGGAGGGGTAGCGTATCCTAAAATACCTCCACTTAAATCACAAACCCAAATATTAAGATAATCATCTTGAGGCCATGGGTCTATACCACCACTTGAGCTAGATTTCATGCCATCATTTTGAATAGAAAAAGATGTTTGTGATGTTTGAGTTCTAGTAATTCCAGTGGTAAAATTTCCGTTTGGATCTGTATTCGCAAGACAAAATTCAATTTCAGTATCAG
>CAJXFN010000034.1 GCA_913052655.1 uncultured Flavobacteriales bacterium
ATGCTACAAGACCCTGAAAAAGTTGCTCCAGGCTCAATTGAAAGTTTATTTGTTATAATATCACCGTTTAGTTTTGATGTAGATTTTAAAGCCAAGAGTTGTGACACTGTGATTTTTGCTTTTATTTCTCCGGCAATATCAGCATTAGAACAAACTACATCGCCCTCTACAATGCCAGATGGGCCTACAACCAGTTTTCCTTCCGTTTTAACGGAACCCTTTAGCGTTCCATCAATTCTAATGTCACTTTTTGATTGAATATCTCCATTAATTACCGTGCCATTTCCAAGCATGTTTACTACAGACGTGTTGTTTGTTGGATTTTTCATGTTATTGTTGTTTGAAAACATATTTGATATTAATTTAACAAAGCTAAAATAACATATTTTTTGGGTTTATCTAACTTATAAATAATTATTATCGTAGAACTTTGTATACCCGTCTAAATCTTTGTTTTTATAAAACTCTATGAAATTTTGTTGTGAAATAATAATTTTTTTAAATGTTGTTTTATTTATTTCTTTTAACAAATCTGGGTTGGAAAACAAGGTTTTTCCATAAGATGATACATCTATCGTGTTCTTAAAGGTTTTAACTAACAAAATATGTTGTTCCATCCCCATTAACATTGTATTAATTTCTAAATTTTCAATACTATAGTTTTTAGCGTTAAAATCAGAAACAATTGTTTTTATATAATTTATGTCTGCTTTCTCTTTTGGCAACAAAATCAATAGGTAATGATCAGTGTTGTCTTTATACCTATAGGGTGTTTTTAGAATCGCGGTGGTGTTTCTCTCTTCTAGACCTTGGGTGTTTTTAAGTGTCGAAAGTAAATTCTTACACCTCTCTGACGTATGTGTGTTTGGGTATTTTACACCTCCTTCTTCAAGATTTTTTATAAACGCAAGAGTGTCTCTGTTTAATTTAAACCCCGACAATATATTAATCAAGAAATATTTGGGCTGGTATTTGGAGTTTTCGTCACTTACAGATTCTTGTAATTTTATTGTGGAATAATTATAAGATAATTCAAAGCTGTCTTTCAAATAATAGTTGTAAATATTATAATACTCAATTTCTAGTTTTGCTTTTTCATTAAGAACAGATTGTATATAGTTGCTGTCCAAAAGTGATTTTGCATAGTTACTCTCTGGGAATTTATCAATTAACGTTTGTTTTGTTTTGTTTGATTTAGATATGTTTTTGTTTTCTAGTTGCAAACTGTACATTAAATAATAGGATAGGGGTGTTAATTCTTCATGATTTGGAAACCTTCTTACTAATTTTTCCAGCATGTTTTCGGATTTGCTCAACTCCTCTAACTCTTCTTTATATATAATCGAGGCTTGGTAATAAGCATTAATTATTTTTGTGTTGGACTCTGAAACCTCTTTTTTTGTTTTGGGGATTTGGTCTAAGTAATATTGTTCTGACTTTAAATCTTGGTTTTTTTGATTTTTAACTTTATCTAATGATGTGGAATCTCCCTCAAAAGCATTTAAAGTCTTTTTATTAGCCCTTCTCCAATCGTCTTCTAATTTACGTTTTCCCCATTTCTTTCGAAATTCCGACAGTCCAAAACTTAGGGTTGCTGGATTGTAGAAATACCATTTTCCTCCAGAGGTGTTTGTTCCAAAATCACTATTTCTACCCCCCCTGTCTAGCATTCCTCGATTTGCTCTATTTTGTTTTTCTCTTAATTCTTCTTGTTCTTTTTTTACTATTTCTGCAATAATTGATTGAATAATTTCTCTAACTTCTGATTCGGGAAGATTAGACAGTTTTTGCAAACTATCTTCTAGGGATATGGTTGTTAAGTGACCCACTAGTTTTTCCAATATCTTTTGTGTGTGTTTAGTTTCTTCAAAATGGAGGTGTTCTTCTGGCATAAATGTGTAGGCGCTATCGTAAAAAGTTTTTGAGGAGGTATAATCAGATCTGTTATAGTATATTTTGCCTAACTGTAAAAAAGAAATAGATTTTTGAACATCATTATCAACACTGTATTTTGTTGAAAGTGTATAGTTTTCAATTGCTGAAACGCTATCTTTATCTATAATGTCCATTTCAGCTAAAGTGAAATATATTTGGTCTAAGTAATCTTTGTTTTTTTCATCCTTAACCATTTTTGTCAAATTAACCCTCATTTGACCCAGGTCTTTTTTGTTTCTAAGAGTTCTTGCTAAATTCATTTTAGCGTTAAATACCATTTCATACTCTGGATTTGATTTTAACACCAACTCAAAATATTTTTTAGATTGTTTTACGTTTCCAGCTTCTTGATATATTTGAGCTATGATGTAATAATATCTAGCTCTCTTATTTTTTCTTTTTATGCGTTTACAAGCTGATTTTAATTCGTCCGCTGCATCGGAAAATAAATTTTGCCTTAAGTACAGGTCCGCCAATGTTAAATGTAGGTCTCTGTCTAATTTTTCCGGAAACCTTTTTTTAGATTGTAGTTGATCTAATATGTTTTCGGAAGATTGATAGTCTCCCAAAGCAATAAAACATTTTGCCGTCCATAATTCTGATTCATATGCTAATTCGGTTTTTTTCCATTTCTTTTTAATAAACTCAAAGGTTCTTTTCGCCTCCAAAAATTGACCTTTAAAATAATATGACTTTGCAACTAAAAAATAACTGTCATCAATCCATTTGCAATACTCTTTGTTTCTAATATTTATAGAGTGGTTTTGTATAACGATAGATCCTTTTTTTATTGACTTGTCTATATACGCGTGATGACCTGTAGAATTTGTAATATTGTTGTGTCTGAAAACTGAAAGAATGTTGGAATAATCGTCTTTATGAGCTTTTTCTAGCTTTTGTATTCCATATTTCAAGCTTTGTTTCCCATTAAAATAACCGTTGTACCTTGCTGTAATGTCGTGATATTTTCTATGCACAAAGGTCTTTTTCTTAGTAGAACAAGAGTTTATTGTTAGAAAAAACAATAGTATCGGTATACAGATTTTAATATTCAATATTTTCATTTCTTTCGGTAAACAAACTGAAATAATTTTAATTTATTTTATTTCGATTGAAATTATACAGCAAATATGAGTATATTTTTATGATATTTGCAAGGTTTTATGACGGATAATTCAAAATATCACTTTTTAAGAAAACTAAAAAACAAATATCGTTTAGTAATCCTGAATGACGGAACTTTTGAAGAAAGAGTTGTTATAAAAATTACTCCCTTAATAGTTCTTTCGATGACTTTCGTGGTTAGTTTGGTTTTGGTTTTTACAACGTTTCTATTGTTTTCTTTTACCCCACTTAAAGAATATGTTCCTGGAAAAACAAAGTTAGAAACACACAAAGAACTAGTAAAAATGGCAACAAAAGTAGACTCTCTGGTCACATTAATCGAAGGCAGAGACTTTTATGTGGACAATTTAAAAACAATTCTTCGTGGAGGAGAAGTAATAGAAATTAAAAATAAATCATTAGAAAACAACACTGACAACACCTTAGATTTGAACGTTTCAACAGAAGATTCTTTGTTTAGATTAAAAGTTGAAAAAAAATCTAGCGGAGATTATGTCTCTGTTTCTTCTGAAGTTAATAATTATTTTTTAAGACCTTTGAAGGGGGTGTTAATTGACAAATACAACAAGCCAAACAAACACTTTGGGGTGGATATTGTAAGCAAGGTGGGGGCTATTATTAGTTCTGTTTCTGAGGGGGTGGTTGTCACAAGTGACTGGACAAAGGAAACCGGCTTTGTAATAGCTGTTCAACATTCGGGTGGATTTTTGTCTTTTTACAAACACAACTCTTCTTTGTTAAAAGAGGTTGGGGACTATGTAAAAAAGGGAGATCCTATTGCGGTAATTGGAAATAGTGGAGAGCTTACCTCTGGACCTCATTTACATTTTGAATTATGGAAAAACGGAGAAAGTGTAGACCCTGAAAACTATATTTCTTTTTAAAATGAGTATTAAATCTTTTTTAAGCCTTCCCTTCGCTAATTATGTTGTTCTTAAAAACAAAAAATGGAAAAATAACGCGGTAAATTATCAGTCTAAAGTGTTTTATAATTTAATAAATCGTGGAAAAAGCACTGTTTTTGGAAAAGATCATGACTTTTCTTCAATTAAAAGTTATTCTGATTTTAAGAAAAGAGTGCCTGTTAGGGACTATGAAGATCTGTCTCTATATATAAACAGAATTAAGGAGGGAGAAGAAAATGTTTTGTGGCCAAATAGACCAATATATTTTTGTAAAACTTCCGGTACCACCTCTGGAACAAAATACATTCCTATTAGCAAAGAAAGTATGCCGAACCATATAACAGCCGCTAGAGACGCTATTCTTTCTTATATCTCAGAAACAAAAAACACTTCTATTGTAGAGGGTAAAATGATTTTTCTACAGGGCAGCCCTGTTTTAGACAAAACAGGAAACGTTTTAACTGGTAGGCTTTCTGGAATTGTAGCTCATCATGTGCCGTCTTACCTAACAAAAAACAGACTTCCTTCATTTGAAACCAATTGTATTGAAGATTGGGAATTAAAAGTAGATGAAATTGTAAACGAGACTGTTAATGAAAAAATGAGTTTAATCTCTGGAATTCCGCCTTGGGTTCAAATGTATTTTGAAAAACTTAAAAAACGGACCGGAAGACAAATCAAAGATGTTTTTCCTCATTTTGATTTATTTATTTATGGGGGGGTGAATTTTGAGCCGTATAGAAAGTCTTTTGAAAACTTGATTGGAAAGAAGGTGGATGGTATAGAGTTGTACCCCGCGTCTGAGGGTTTTATTGCGTATCAAGACTCTCAAAAGGAAGTCGGAATGTTATTATGTGTAAATCATGGTATCTTTTATGAGTTTATTCCTTCTCATGATTTTTTTAATGAAAACCCAAGCAGAGTTTCTTTGGAGGGGGTGGAGTTAGGAATAAATTATGTTATAGTCTTAAGTACAAACGCCGGTTTGTGGGGTTATAATATTGGAGACACGATAAGGTTTGTTAGTCTCGATCCTTATCGAATTATTGTTACAGGCAGAATAAAGCATTTTACCTCTGCTTTTGGTGAACACGTAATTGCAGAAGAGGTGGAAAAAAGTTTAAAACTTACCCTAGAAGATTTTCCTTTTAGAGTAAATGAACTGCATTTAGCTCCTCAGATAAATCCTAATAAAGGTTTGCCATATCACGAATGGTTTGTTGAGTTTGAGGGAGAAACTAACGGATTAGATCTCTTTTCGAAAGAATTGGACAGAAATCTACAAAAGTTAAATAAATACTATGAAGATTTAATTAAAGGCAGGGTTTTACAAACACTAAAAATTACTGTTCTAAAAAAGGGGTCTTTCAGAAGTTATATGAAATCTGTTGGTAAGTTGGGGGGGCAAAACAAGGTTCCTAGACTTGCAAACGACAGAAAAATTGCAGATGAATTATTAAAATATAAATTATAATGGAGGTCAATAAAAAACACATTGCCATATTAGGTTCAACCGGTTCAATAGGAACACAAACTCTTGAGGTAATTGACGCTCACCCCGAGAGATTTGTTATAGAGGTTTTAACCGCAAATAATAATTCTGATTTATTAATTGCTCAAGCAATAAAATACAAGCCAAATGTTGTTGTTATAACAAACAAGGAAAAATACAATCAGGTAAACAACGCATTGTTTGATTTGGGAATAAAGGTTTTTTCTGGCAAAAGCTCTCTTGAGGAGGTCGTTGAAAATGATAATATAGATGTTGTGCTTACCGCGCTCGTGGGTTACGCTGGACTAAAACCAACTATAAGAGCTATAAAGTCTGGAAAAAATATCGCTTTAGCAAACAAAGAAACCTTGGTGGTTGCTGGTGATTTAATTACTAGTATGTGTCGACAGTATGGGGCTTGTATTTATCCTGTTGACTCTGAGCACTCCGCAATATTTCAATGTTTATCTGGAGAGAGCAACAACCCCATAGAAAAAATATATCTAACAGCGTCTGGAGGTCCTTTTAGGGGGAAAAAAAGAGAGGATCTTTTAAAAATCACAAAAAAACAAGCTTTAAATCATCCCAACTGGGATATGGGAGCGAAAATTACAATTGACTCTGCTTCTTTAATGAACAAAGGCCTAGAGGTAATTGAAGCAAAATGGCTTTTTGATTTACAATCTGATCAAATTGAAGTGGTGGTCCACCCTCAATCTATTATTCATTCAGCGGTACAATTTACAGACGGCTCGGTGATTTCTCAATTAGGATTGCCTGACATGAAACTTCCTATACAATACGCTTTAGGGTTTCCCAAGAGGCTGAAAAATAACTTCAAACGATTTAGTTTTTTTGACTACCCAAATCTAACATTTGAAAAAGCCGATACTAAAACCTTTAGAAATCTTGATTTAGCTTATCAATCGTTAGAAAAAGGTGGGAACATGTCATGTATATTAAACGCAGCAAACGAAATTGTCGTTGAATCTTTTTTAAATGATAAAATAGGTTTTTTATCTATGTCAGATATTATTGAAAATTGTATGGAAAAGATTACTTTTGTAAAAAATCCTTCATTAGAGGATTATATTAATACAGATGTTGAAACAAGAATTTTAGCTAGGGAATTATTATAAATGGAAATACTTTCAAAAACACTACAACTTATTTTTAGTTTGTCGATTTTAGTTGTTCTACATGAGTTAGGACACTTTATACCAGCTCGTTTTTTTAAAACTCGAGTAGAAAAATTTTATTTGTTTTTTGATCCGTGGTTTTCTTTAGTAAAGAAAAAGATTGGAAACACAGAATATGGTATTGGGTGGCTTCCTCTGGGGGGGTATGTTAAAATATCGGGTATGATTGATGAAAGCATGGACAAGGATCAGATGAAAAAAGACCCTGAGCCGTGGGAGTTTAGAGCCAAGCCCGCTTGGCAACGATTAATTATAATGTTGGGGGGGGTTACTGTCAATCTGTTGTTAGGCATTTTTATTTATTCAATGATATTGTTTGTTTGGAATGACACATATCTTAAAAATGACGATGTTGTAAATGGTGTAATTTGTAGTGACTTTGCCAAAGAAATTGGTTTTGAAAACGGAGACAAAATAATTGCTGTTGACGGGTTGGGTATTGATCGTTTTACTGACATCAACAAAGATATGGTTTTGCGAGACAAATCTTTTGTGGTTGATGTTGTAAGAAACGAGTCTCTTGAAAGAGTAGTGATTGGTGATAATTTTATTAAACACTGGAAAAACAGTGGCAAGGAAAAATTATTTGTTCCAAGATCTGTTGTTAAAGTTGCCGAAGTAAGTGAAAATTCATTTTCGGCAAAAGCTGGAATAAAATCCGGAGACATTTTAGTGTCTGTTAATGGGGTCCCAACCAAATATTTTGATGAGTTTAAAAGAGAGTTGTTGAAAAACAAATCTAAAGTCGTGTCTGTTGTTTTAGATCGGGGGGGGGATTATAGTGTGGTGCAAGTTGAAGTTTCTGAAGACGGAAAAATTGGATTCTCTTTAGACAATAATTTCAAGTTGTCCGTGGTAAAATTTAGTTTCCTAGAGTCTTTCCCCGCTGGATACAGATTAGCTATGACAAGACTAGGCGAGTATATTAGTCAATTTGCTTTGATTTTTAACGCTGATAATGACTTAGCAAGTGAAATGGGAGGGTTTGGAGCTATTGGAAGCATGTTTCCATCATCTTGGGATTGGCACACTTTTTGGGAACTTACAGCATTTCTGTCATTGATGTTGGCTTTTATGAACTTGTTGCCTATACCCGCTTTAGACGGTGGCCATGTTATGTTTTTATTATATGAAATCGTAATGAGAAAACCCGCCCCAGAAAAAGTTATAGAATACGCTCAGATTGGGGGCATGGTTATCTTGTTTTCTTTGTTAATTTTCGCAAATGGAAACGACATAATGAGGCTTTTTTGATGTTAGAGGTTTTATCAACATATCATTATATTATAATTTTTGCCTCTATAATTATTATTTCCTATTTTTTTAACTCTTTTTCAAAGAGTTCTGGAATTCCTTCGGTATTAATGCTTATTGCTTTAGGAATGATTGTTGGGTTTTATGTCCCTTGGCAAAACAAGTTTTCGTTTGTTTTAGAGGTACTGGGAACCGTTGGGTTAATTTTGATAGTTTTGGACGGGGCGCTCGGATTAAAACTATTAAAAAATAAAGTTTTTATTATCTTTAAGTCTTTTTTGGTAAGCGTTATTACTTTGGGAGGAACCTCTTATTTAGCGGCGTTATTTTTAAATCAATTTTTTAAAATAGACTTATCTATTTCTTTACTTTTAACGGTCCCTCTGTCAATTTTAAGCTCAGCAATTTTATTGCCATCTATAAGCTCGGTTGAAGAAAATAAGCGGGAATTTTTAATTTATGAAAGTACGTTTTCTGATATTGTTGGAATTATAGCTTTTTATACTGTCTTAGGGTTATTAAACCCGGTAAACGAAAAAACGGGTGATTATGGTTTTATTATTGGGGATTTGGTTGGAACAACCGCGTTTTCAATAGTAATTTCTTATTTTCTAATTTATGTTTTTCAAAAGTTAAAAGGGCAGGCAAAGCTGTTTTTGTTAATCTCTGTCCTAATGATACTTTATGCTTTTGGAGAGATGTTAAACCTTTCGTCTTTGATAATTATACTTATGTTTGGGCTTATCTTAAATAATTATAAGCTGTTTTTCAGGGGGGTCTTATTTAAATTAATTGACAATGAAGAAAAAACCCTGGGAATTATTGAAGACTTTAAAACAGTTACTTTGGAGTCTGCGTTTGTCATCAGAACATTCTTCTTTATACTTTTTGGTTGGTCTATACAGTTGGGAGATTTGTTTAATTTAAATTCGTTTTTAATCGGGGCTTCAATCGTTTTTATAATCTTTTTTGTGAGGTCTATAACACTATTCTTGTTTTCAAGAACGATTAAAGTTAGAGAAATTACCCCCGAGTTGTACTTAGCCCCAAGGGGTTTGCTTACTATTTTGTTGTTTTATGCTATCCCTAAAGGTTTATTGGGTACTGAAATCAATTTTGAGGGGGTGTTTTTATATGTTATAATTATTTGCAGCTTAATTATGGCTTGGACACTGGTTAAAGAGAAGAAAAAGTTAGAAATTCAAGAACAGGAGGATTTTGAATGTTTAGATTTAGAAGATGACGCGTGTAACTATAATGAAAAAAGTCAAGAACAATGAGGGTTGCTTTAATCACGGGGGCTAGTTCAGGTATTGGCCTTGCTACCGCAAAGAAACTTGCCTGTTTCGGCTTTAATTTAATTTTATGTGGTAGAAATGAAAAAAATCTGCTTGATTTAAAAAACTCTCTTTCTAAACTTACACGTGTTATTTGTTTGGTTTTTGACGTAAGAAACAAAAATGATGTCTTTAAAAAAATTGGCTCTTTAGATAAAGAATGGAGAGATGTTGATGTTTTGATTAACAATGCTGGTAACGCACACGGGAAAGACCTATTGGTTGATGATGATGTTGAAAATTGGGAAGTAATGATTGATGGAAATGTAAAGGGTTTGTTATATGTGTCTAAAGCGGTAATTCCAAGGATGGTTGAAAAAGAGTGTGGCCATATAATTAACATTAGTTCTGTTGCCGGCAAAGAGACTTATGAAGGCGGCGTGGTGTATTGCGCTTCTAAAAAATCAGTTGAGTCTATTAGTGAAGGAATGAGAATAGAGTTGACAAAACATAACATAAAGGTTAGTAACATAGCTCCTGGTGCGGTAGAAACTAATTTTTCAAAAACTCGTTTTAAAGGGGATGTTAAAAAGTCTTCCGATGTATACCTTGGCTATGAGCCTCTTGTCGCAGATGATGTTGCTGATCTAATTTCTTATATTGTAAATTGTCCAGAAAGGGTAAACATTGCAGATGTTACTATTTTTCCAAAATCTCAATCTTCAGCTACGGTTATTCATAAAAGCTAATTCGCTTTAGTTTTTTTTTATTTTTGTAACTTAATTCTAACAAAAAAACAAATGATCGACATTAAGAACTCTTTAGATATTTTAGGTATTAAAGAAACAAATCACGGAACCTCAACCGGACAACAGTCTTTTGGTGGGGGAAAGGAAATTTCCTCATATTCTCCTGTCGATGGGAGTTTAATTGGAAGGGTAACCACAACTACACCGGAAGAATATGAAAAGGTAATTCAATCTGCGACGACAGCGTTTAAAGAGTGGAGGCTAAGACCCGCTCCTCAAAGAGGGGAAATTGTAAGACAATATGGTGAAAAATTAAGAGAATACAAACAGGCGCTAGGAGAGCTGGTTTCTTATGAAATGGGCAAATCTTTACAAGAGGGACTGGGAGAGGTTCAAGAAATGATAGACATCTGTGATTTTGCTGTTGGTTTGTCGCGTCAGCTCTATGGGTTGAGCATGCACTCTGAGCGTCCGGGACACAGGATGTACGAACAATACCACCCTCTTGGCGTAGTAGGAATAATTTCTGCTTTTAATTTTCCTGTTGCTGTTTGGAACTGGAACACGGCTTTAGCGTGGGTTTGTGGAGACACCTGTGTTTGGAAGGCTTCTGAAAAATCCCCTATTTGTGCGGTCGCTTGTCAAAATATTTGGAATGAAGTCGCAAAGGAAAATAATTTACCCGAGGGGGTTTCGTGTATTATAAACGGTGATTATGTTGTAGGCGAGATGATGACTGTTGATGATAGGCTGCCACTAATATCTGCTACGGGGTCTACTAAAATGGGGAGGATTGTTGGGTCTAAAGTTGCCGGAAGATTTGGTAAATCATTATTAGAGCTAGGAGGAAACAACGCTATAATAATTACTCCAGAAGCTGATCTAGAGGTTACTATTGTTGGAGCTTTGTTTGGCGCTGTTGGTACTTGTGGACAAAGGTGTACCTCAACAAGAAGGTTGATAATACATGATTCTGTTTATGAAGAGGTTAAATCTAAACTTGCCTCTGCGTACAAACAACTTAAAATAGGAAACCCCCTAGATGAGAGTAATCATGTTGGTCCATTAATTGATAAGGACGCGGTAAACATGTATTTAAAAGCTATTGAAAAAGCAAAAGAAGAGGGGGGTAATGTCTTGGTTGAGGGGGGTGTCTTAGAAGGAGAGGGATATGAAAGTGGTTGTTATGTAAATCCTGTAATTATTGAGGCAAAAAATCATTTTGAAATTGTGCAAGACGAAACCTTTGCCCCTATTTTATACATCATGAAGTATTCTAAACTTGAAGAAGCTATTGACATGCAAAATGGTGTAAAACAAGGACTGTCTTCATCAATAATGACCTCCAATTTACGTGAAGCAGAAATGTTCCTTTCTGCAGCTGGAAGTGATTGTGGAATAGCTAATGTAAATATTGGCACTAGCGGAGCAGAAATAGGCGGGGCTTTTGGAGGAGAAAAAGAAACTGGAGGAGGAAGAGAAAGTGGCTCAGACGCCTGGAAAATATATATGAGAAGACAAACCAACACTATAAATTACACAAAAGAACTTCCTTTGGCTCAAGGAATAAAATTTGATTTATAGTTTTTTCTCTATTAAAATTTTTAAATTTTAATCTCTTTCTTTTTTGAGGTATAAACTGCGTTTTAGTCTATTTGTCAACCACAATTCTTTCGTCTCTGTTTACGATTTCCCAAGCGGTTAAAAATATTAGTTTTGTTATTTTCTCAATTTTATCAAAATTTATTTTTTCTATTGTATCTGTAGGTTTGTGATAATCCTCGTGTATTCCATTAAAATAAAATATAACTGGAATGTTGTTTTTTGCAAAATTGTAATGGTCGGAACGATAATAATACCTGTTGGGATCATTCTCTGTGTTAAAAGTATAGTCTAGTTCAAGTCTTGTATGTTTCTCGTTTACTTCTTCGCTTAGGTTATGTAGGTCTTTGCTCAACATGTCTGAACCTATT
>CAJXFN010000035.1 GCA_913052655.1 uncultured Flavobacteriales bacterium
TAGAACCCGCAAAATCTCCAGTTATACTATAAAATCCCATTTGAAAAGCAGGATTGTCAAAATATGGCATTAATTTTAATTCATGAATAAGCTCTGTTTTTGCAGTAATAACTTTTCCAGTATTTTTATGTGTTATGGTTAAATGATATGATTGATTATTATCAGTTTTTAAGAAATCATCTGTATCAAAAGTATATATAATATTATTATCACTTGCAAAAGTTCCAGATTCTTTTAACATTACAGTATCCACAAGTATTCTAGTATCTTTAACATCACCTAATGTGGAAACTCTTTCAATTTTAACTTCCAAGTTTTGAGGAGAAAAATTTAAAGAATCAGCAATTTGGGCCATGACATATGCACTTTCAGTTCCTAAGAATGCTTTATTGATTCTTATATATTGTTTTTCTTGACTTTGATCTAAAAGTCCAAAAACAACAGTTACTTGTTCCCATTCTGAATTTATATCTAAATCTGATTCACAAGATGAAAATGACACAATAATTAATAAAAAAATTGAAGTTATTTTTTTCATGATGGCAAATTTACTTATTTTAATAACATATTTGTAGATTTGCATCTATTAATTATAATCAAAATATGAAAAAATACATCTCTTTAACTTTATTTACAGCAGTGCTTAACTCTGCTATAATTGCTCAAAATATATTAGAATTAGAAAATGCACGAAATGTAATTGTAGAGAATTTCAACAGTTCTGAATCCTCTTTTCCTATTTTAACTAATATTGACAATTACTTTATAATCGATAATGGTGATTATCTCCTCAGTAGAAACAATACAGAAAGCGAATACGCCATTCTTGCTAATAGCTCTGAAATGATTACTGACTTTATTCTCAAAACTGCTATAAAGGTAGGACCTTCTTCTTACAAAAGATCTTCAGCTGGAATACTGATAAAAGCTCAAGTTTCTGGAAGTGGAGCCTTAATTTTTGAAATTAACAGAAAAGGAGAGTTTCGAATTAAAGAACTACAAAATAACACTTATAAATATTTATCGGGAAAAAGTTCTAATGAAGGTTGGGTAAAAAATAGAGAGATAAAAGGAGAAGATGAGTTTAATGCTATTGAAATAAGATGTAAAGATAATGTGTACGATATATATGTAAATAATAAGTTTATCACTAACCTATTTTCATCTACTTACTATAGTGGAAGAATGGGAATAATAATAGGTAGAGATGCGAAAGCAAGAATTGCGTACTATCATCTTAATGTACCAGCAGATACAGACAACAATCTTATTAAAGAGCATATGAATGACTTTAATATTGAAAATCTTACAAAAAGAGTAAAACAATTGGAATCTGAAAAAGTAACTCTTATTAATACTAATACAAGACTAGAAAAAGAAATTAAATTATTAAAGAATAATAATTTAAATATAATAGAAAAAGAGTTAAAAAACAGTAAAAACAGAATAGATAGCTTAACTAGGATAATTTCAAAATTAAATGATGATCTAGAAATTTCCAACAATTTATTATCTAAAGAAAGGGAGAAATATAACAACTCTACTATAGAAGTTGAAAAAAATAACAAAATAATTTCTGAATTTAATGTAAAACATAAAAATTTTATGTCCAAAATAACAAACTTAGAATCAGAGATTAAAAAATTAAACAATGAAACATCCGAATTAAAAATAGAGTTAGATAGTAAACAAAATAGATTAGACGCTCAGGTTGAACTAAATAAAGAATTACAGATAACTAATTCTAATCTACAAAATAAAAGTAACTCCGAGATAGATAAAAACAAGAATTTACTATCTGAGATTGATAATTTAAAAAACAAGATTTCTAGCTCAAATTTAAATTTAAATAAAGCTGAAAACAAAATTAAGAATCTGAATAAAACATTACAGAGAACAAATGAAGAATTAAATAATTCTGAGATAAAATCTTCAAATCTACAAGAAAAAATTACAAAACTTAATAGTGATATTTCAAGCTTAAATTCAGAAATTAATTCTTTAAATTCAAAACTAAGTAAACTAAAGTCAAACTCTACTACATTAGAAAATGAATTAAAGAATAAAATAAAAAATAAAACAAGTGACATAACTGCTTTAAACTCAAAAATATCTACATTAAACAAAGAGGTTTCTAGATTAAAGAATAAATATTCTTCATATGATGTGTTAACTAAGAAAAATGAAGTTCTTAGTTCTAGTTTAACTGAAAAAGAAATAACTATAAATAATTTAAGTTCAAAAATATCTGAACTAGAAAAAAGTATTTATGAGTTAGAAAACAAAAATAGTTTACTCACAAAATCAGAATCTCATAAATCTGAGCAAATTTCTTTATTAACCAATACTGTAGAAGAGTTATACGTTAAGATTGAAAACATGAAAGATGTACTTATTTATAAAGGTTTTGAGGAAAAAGGAATACAATCTGAAAAAATCAATGCTACTAAAGTTGAAGATAAAAAACATGATTCTAAAAAAGTGACATCCGAAACAAATAAAAGTAAGATTGAAGAAAACAATAAAAATGTAACTTATTCTGTTCAGATTGCAACATATGGAACAAAGGTTAATATAAATAAGTTTAAAGGATTAAGAGATGTATTTTACTATGATTCTGAAAATGGAACATTTTTATATATGTCTGGTAAATTTAACAGTTCGAATGAAGCAATAGAACATAGGAATACGCTAGTAAAATTAGGATATAAAGATGCTTTTGTAGTAAAATTAAACAACAAATAGTATGTTAACACCAAAAAAAGAATACAAAAAAATAACTACCAACTCTCTTCAAGAAATGAAACAAAATGGGGAGAAAATATCTATGCTTACAGCTTACGACTATACTCTAGCCAAAATTGTAGATGGAGCAGGAATAGATATTATTTTAGTCGGTGATTCAGCATCTAATGTAATGGCTGGACACGAGACAACTCTTCCTATAACCTTAAATGAAATAATATATCATGCATCTTCTGTAGTAAGAGCAATAAACAGATGTTTAGTAGTAGTTGACATGCCATTTGGTTCCTACCAAGGAAACTCAAAGGAGGCTCTTTTTAATGCTGTGAGAATTATGAAGGAAACAGGAGGGCATTCTGTAAAACTTGAGGGAGGATCTGAAATTATAGAATCTATTGAGAGAATTCTTACAGCAGGAATTCCTGTGATGGGACATCTTGGACTTACTCCTCAATCTATTTATAAATTTGGAACTTACACGGTTCGAGCTAAAGAGGAGGAAGAAGCTGAAAAATTAATTGCAGACGCAAGATTATTAGAAAAAACAGGGTGTTTTGCTATTGTACTAGAAAAAGTTCCAGCAAAACTTGCAAAAAAAGTTGCAGAAAGTGTTTCAATTCCAATTATAGGTATTGGAGCAGGTCCTAATGTTGATGGTCAAGTTTTAGTATTACACGATATGTTAGGTATGACACATGAATTTAATCCAAGATTTTTAAGAAGATATTTAAATCTGTTTAAAGATATTACTAGAGCGGTAAAAAGTTATGTTTCAGATGTGAAATCTAATGACTTCCCTAACGAAAAGGAACAATACTAATGATAGAAGTGTTGTATGAGGACAATCACCTTATTGCTGTAAATAAAAAATCTGGAGTCATTGTACAAGGTGACAAAACAAGAGATATACCACTATCTGATTTTGTAAAAGAATACATCAAAAAAAAATACAAAAAATCAGGAAATGTTTTTTTAGGAATTATACACCGATTAGACAGACCTACCTCAGGTATTGTATTATTTGCAAGAACCTCTAAAGCACTAAGTAGAATGAACGAGCAATTTCGAAAGAAAGAAGTTCAAAAAACCTATTGGGCAGTAGTAGAAAATTCACCACCTAAAAAAAAAGGAACTTTAGAGAATTATTTATATAAGAATCAGAAACAGAATAAATCATATGTAAGTAAAGTAAGTAATGGAAAACATTCAATTTTAGAGTACAAACTACTAGGGAAGTTGAATAATTATTATCATTTAGAAATTCAACCTAAGACAGGAAGACATCATCAAATTCGGGTACAACTTTCTCAGATTGGATGTATTATAAAAGGAGATTTAAAATATGGAGCAAAACGATCTAATAAAGACGCATCAATTCATTTATTAGCTCAGAAATTAGAGTTTATACATCCTGTTAAAAAAGAAAAAATAGTATTACAAGCAAATCCACCTAAAGATGTTGTTTGGGACGCTTGTCAATAAAAAAAACTAATTATTATATTTGCTTACATGAATAAAATACTTATCATTTTACTTCTATTTTTTTCTCAAAATGTTTTTTCTCAAGAATTATCACAAAAAGTATTACAAGAATATGAGGACACGTTATCTACATTAGCTCACACTATGAAATATGGAGATAATGAAAATATTAGATTAGCAGCAAACAAAGGTTTTATTTCTGAACTTTTAGAGGTGTTAAAATACAAGAGTTCCTACTCCTATCCATTCGACTCGTTAAAAAGTATAAGTATATTACAACCAGATGATAATAGTTTTAGATTATTTAATTGGATTATTCGTACAGATGATGGTGAAATAAAATATCAAGCTTATATTGTCTTGCCTTCAATTAAAAAGAAAAAAAATGTGATCATAAAACTTCAGGATAATTCTGACTACCAATTAGATTTTGAATATCAGATTTTTAATCAAGATAACTGGTATGGAGCATTATACTACAAGATTATAAGTCCAAAAAAGAAAAATAACAAATATTACACTATACTAGCGTGGGATGGAAATTCTAAAAACTCTATAAAAAAAATCATTGATATTATGGAGATCAAAGGACAGGAGGTTTACTTTGGAAAAAGTATATTTGTTAAAAACAAACAAAAGTCTAACCGAGTAGAAGTAGAATATAATTCTAAAACTTCTGTTTCTGTAAATTATGATGAAAGTACAAAAAGAATTATATTTGATCATTTAGTTCCTTTAAAAGAAAATATAGATGGATTTAAATCTCTTTATGTTCCGGATGGGAGTTATGATTGTTATCAATACAAAAACGGAAAATGGATTTTTAAGGAGAATATTGACGCTAGAATTAAAAATACAACATCCAAAAAAAACAACACAAAAGAAGAGAAAGGACTCTTTAGAAAATAAAATGTTACATTTAAAATTTTCTGATAAAATAGAAGTAGGTTGTGATGAAGCAGGTAGAGGATGTTTAGCAGGTCCTGTTATAGCTGCAGCTGTTTTGTTACCAGATAATTTTAGTAATCTAATTCTTAACGATTCCAAAAAACTAAACAAAGAAGAGAGAGAAGAACTAGAGATTATCATTAAAAAGGAATCTATTAGTTACGGTATTGGAATCGTAACTGCTAAAGAAATAGATGAAATAAATATACTTAAGGCAACTTTCTTAGCCATGCACCGTGCAATAGATGAAATAAAAACTGAATACCAACTCTTATTAATAGACGGAAATCGTTTTAATCAATATAAGAACATTACTCATGAGTGTATTATTAAAGGTGATGGAAAGTTCTTGAGTATTGCGGCTGCTTCTGTACTTGCCAAAACTGAGAGAGATAGAATTATGAAAAATATTTCTAAAGAATTTCCTCAATATGCTTGGGAAAGAAACAAAGGATATCCTACTAAACAACATCGTGAAGCCATACGGAAATACGGTGCTAACAAATACCATAGGAAAAGTTTCCAACTCTTGCCAAATCAGTTAAAGCTATTTTAATAATTTTGTTTTGAAATTCTAGATTATAGATGAATAAAACACTAAAAAATAGTACTATAGCGATAATATCCTTAATTGCAATTACTTATTGGATTTACATTGGTTTACAAAACAATAATAATGAAATTATTAATCTTTCAGAAGAAAACGACAATTCGGATATTATTTTTCAACTATTACAAAAAGAAGCGTCATTAGTCTACGATTCTATTGTATCTGTCGATTATATTTCTTATTCTGACACTACTAACTTTACAAATATTCTAAAAAATCAAAATACTCATCCAATTACTATTGATGAAATTTTACCTTATTATACCTCAGAATTTTTAAGTATCTCATACAACAATACTACACTAAATAATTATAAGAAATATTTAAAGAATATACGAAATTTTAATCAATGGGATTCAATAAATAATTCCTTAGTAACACTATATAATTTCAATATTATGGAATTCAGTAGTTATATAAACGAAATAGGATACTTTAAGTTAGATAGCGTAACTTATTTTTATTTAAAATCAGAGGAACCTTATAATATACAAAGTCTGTTAAACATAATTGAAGACAGTATTTCAAATAATTATTGTAAAAAAGTCAGTGCTAATCATCTATTTAAACTTCTACTTTCTGAAATATTCTTACAAAATGTGAGTTATTATACAACTAATAGAGAATATTTTATTTTTTCTTCTGACAGTATACATCTCAAAGGTATTAACTCCAAAGAACTTTTGAAAAATAATCCTATTTTTTTACAATACAAAAACAAACAATTTAGCAATTATTCATTATATTATTTTTTTGATAAAAGTAAAGAATCAGATAGTTTGCACCACATAATTTCCTACCAACTTAGAGGTGAACAAAATGGTGTGATATCAAATTTTAAAAACTTTAAAATTAAAAGGCTAATAGATACAATATTTGATACTACAAAAACAGACTCCTCTAATAACATGACTCGTAATGAAGAGGAAATTATAAAGAAAATAATTGAAAAAACACAAAAATCTCTAGAAGATAATAGTTCTGGAGAAATTACATACTATATCCTAAAAGGAGAGAGTTTCAGATCAGCTAGCATAAAACTAAAAGAGAAACTAGAAAAAACAGGATATAATTACAACAAAGTCAAAGGAAATCATGTTTTCTTTATTATAGATGACGGTTTAACAAAATTAAGTTGGAGTGATGCTATTAATCTTTATTTAGACAAAAAACAACCATCAGAGGGAGATTACTTTTATATGGAAAAGTTTTGATATTAATCTATCAAATAAGATAAACTAATACAAGGAATAAAATTATAATCAATTATTTTTTCAAAAGAATATAAAATCCCTAGATTTATTAGTATCTTTTTGTTTTCTGTTTCTAAAATATAGTTTATATGTGGTTGAATTCCATAATTAAACTTATGAATATTATCTTTTGAAAATCCATGATATATACCTGTCACAGAGAGTTTAGAAAATAAATTATTCCGCATATGAACACCTATACCCGTAGACATAGAACTAAAAACAAAAGACGAATTAACATCTATTGTAAGTAGATATTTATCTTCTTTAATATAATTCAAACCTAATCCATAAGCAAATGGAAAACCATAATTATGAGATACGAAAAATAGTTTATCTTTATTCTGTTTTATTTCAATATCAAACTTTTGTAAGTTATATCTTTCAATTAAACTAATGAGTTTTTCTGCATAAGTTGGAGAAGTAGCATAACCTGCTTTTTTCAAACCTTTTGCCCAAGCTTTATAGTCTGTAATACTTAATTCAAATAAAAAGGAATACCTACCTCTTTTAGATAAAAATAATGAATGATCTCTATACGAATCTTCTACTTTTTTATACTTTCGAAAACATTCGTTTTCCTCATCATCATCTGCATAAATCTCCTCTCCTTCCCAGTCATGACATTTAATACCAAAATGGTTGTTTCCCTCAATAGCTAATCTACTTTCTCCATTTCCACTTTCTAATATTCCTTGTGCTAAAGTTATAGATGCAGGAATTTTAAATTCTTTCATCTCTTTTATAGCTAAGTAGGAATATTTCTCAATATATAAATCTGTTTTATTCTGACAAAAACTAAAATAATTGATACATAAAAACAAAATAATCGTAAAAATTTTCATATCACTAAATTATTCATTAATCATATATTTTATACATTTACGCATTAATTTTTATAAACAATTTTAGATGAATAGAAAACATTTCTTAAAATCGGTATTAGGAGCGTCTGCATTTATAGGTATTCCTTTTAATTCTTACTCATTTAGTAATGATTCGATAGATGAATTAATTAATAATACGAAATTAAACATAAATGGAAGTATGTTTTCTTTTTCTGACACAGAAATTAAGAAAGTAAGAGTAGCTATTATTGGAGTTGGAAACAGAGGTAGTGTTTTACTACAAATGTTTCAATATCTTGTAGAAAATGATCATGCTGAAATAATAGCAATTTCCGATATTTCTGAAAAGAAAGTCAATAATTCTTCCGATAAACTATCTAAATTTCAGAGGAGAAAAGCAGACTTATACTACAAATCAAATGAGGACTGGAAAAAAGTATGCGATAGAGATGATATAGATTTAGTATTAATTGCTACTCCTTGGGAGTTACATACTTCGATGTCGGTATACGCAATGGAAAATGGAAAACATGTTGCTTGTGAGGTTCCTGCAGCATCCACTTTAGAAGATTGTTGGAAATTAATTGAAGTGTCTGAGAGAACAAACAAACATTTTATGATGATGGAAAATTGCAATTATAATGAAGAAGAACTTTGGGTGCTAAATATGATACAAGAAGGAGTGTTTGGAGATTTAACACATGCTGAGGGTGCTTACCTACATGATTTGAGAGCTTTGTTATTGCACGAAAACTATTATGAAGGTCAATGGAGGTTACATGAACATGCTGAAAGAAATGGTAATTTTTATACTACTCATGGGTTAGGACCAATTTCATTTTACTTAAAGATTGGTAGAGGAGATACTTTTTCACATCTAACATCTATGAGTAGTAGAGAATTAAATTTAAGTTTAGCGGCAAAACAAGTAAATCATCCAATTACAACTTATAAATGTGGAGATATGAATAATACTATGATAAAAACAGAAAAAGGAAAGACCATTCTTCTTCAGTTTGATGTTCATAGCGGAAGACCATATTCAAGAATTAATAAAGTAGTAGGAACAAAAGCTGTACATGAGGGATATCCGAGTAGATTATATATTGATAGTGAAAAACTAGAATCTTGGGGACACAAATGGTTAAAGAAGGAAGAATATAGTAGATATAGAAATAAATACCAGCACCCAATTATACAGAAATTAAAATCTGTTAGTCAGGCGTTTAAACAAGGGCATGGAGGTATGGATTTTGTGATGATATACAGATTAATTAGATGTATAAATTTAGGACTTCCACTAGACATTAACTTATACGATAGTGTAATGTGGTCTGCTATTACTCCTCTTACTGAAATATCTGTCGTTAGTAATAGTCAATCTATAAAAATACCTGATTTTACGGCCGGAGGTTGGAAAACAGAAAGTCCTTTAGAGATTATGAGGGAGGTCTAAATTATATCTTTCATTTAAACCTTGATTTCCTTGTAATCCACCTGTATGTATTGCTAAAACACTACTACCCTTCGGAAAAAAATCCTTTTTTATTAAATCTATAATCCCGAACAACATTTTTCCAGTGTAAACGGCATCCAAAGGTATATTATGTGTGTGGTAAAAATCCTTGACAAATTGGATTAATTCTTCTGATATTTTGGCGTAACCACCAAAATGATAATCTGTTATTAATTTCCAATTTTGTTTGTTGCTCCATTTTTTTATATCCTTCTCTAAATTTTCATATCCTTTTATTGCCGGAAAACCTAATACTTTCTGATTATCAGAGCTAGAATTTATAATGCCAGAAATAGTTCCTCCAGTACCAATTGCGCTACAAATATAATTTTGTGTATCCTTAACATCAAGTATTTCAGAAGTACCCTGTATTGCAAATTTGTTTGTTCCTCCCTCCGGTATTTGATAAAATCTTCCCAATTTTTTTTGTAGAGATTTTATAAAAGAATCTGTATGTTTTTTTCGGTACTCTTTCCTACTAATGTAATAGATTTCCATTCCACAATCTTTTGAAAAAGTTAATGTATGATTTAATGGAAAAGTTTCTTCTCCCCTAATTATGCCTATACTTTTAAATCCTTTTTGTTGTGCTGCAAATGCTGTTGCAGATATATGATTAGAATAAGCACCTCCAAAAGTTAAGATTGTATTTGTATTTTGTTTTAAAGCTTCTAATATGTTGTATTTTAGTTTATAGAATTTATTTCCTGATATGTAAGGATGAATTAGGTCTATTCGTTTGATAGATAGTTGTATCTCCTTCTCTAAAAAAAGTGGATGTGATATTTCATGAGATTTGATAAACATTAATGCAAATATCGTAATTTTGCAGTAAGATGAAAGGCTTTTCCAAAATAGACCAATTAGATAAGGATGAATATTACTACTCCAAAGAGGGATATATAGTTTTTACAGAAAAGTACCATTTAAAAAGAGGATATTGTTGTCAAAGTAACTGCAAACATTGTCCCTTTAAAAAAAATGATAAAAAGAAAAGAGATGACAGATATTAAAGAAGCTATTTTAGCAGGAATACCATCAATACTACCTCCAAAAAAAGAATACGACAGATCTGTGAGCCATGCTCCAAAAAGAAAAGAAATACTTACAACAGAAGAAAAAAAACTTGCCATAAAAAATGCCTTGAGATATTTTCCAGAAAATTTACATTCAGAACTTGCAACAGAATTTTCAAAAGAATTAAAAGAATATGGCAGAATTTATATGTACAGATACAGACCTGATTATATTATAAAAGCTCGTCATATAGAGGATTTTCCACATAAAAGCAAACAAGCCGCTGGAATCATGATGATGCTTTCTAATAACTTAGATTACGATATTGCACAACATCCACACGAACTTATAACGTATGGTGGGAATGGAGCAGTATTCCAAAATTGGGCACAATATCTCCTTTGCATGCAATATTTAGCGCAAATGACGGATGAACAAACTTTAGTATTGTATTCAGGTCATCCTATGGGACTATTTCCTTCTCATAAAGACGCTCCTAGGGTTGTAGCAACCAATGGAATGATGATACCGAATTATTCTAAACCTGATGATTGGGAAAAATTTAATGCTTTAGGAGTTACACAGTTTGGACAAATGACGGCAGGAAGTTTTATGTATATAGGTCCACAGGGTATTGTACACGGAACAACTATTACCGTTCTAAATGCATCAAGGAAAATTGACGCTTCTGCTAAAGATATGAGCGGAAAGTTATTTGTGACAGCAGGTTTAGGAGGAATGAGTGGAGCTCAAGCAAAAGCTGGAGTAATTGCAAAGGGAGTCTGTATAGTTGCAGAAATAAATCCTGAAGCAACATACAAAAGACATGAACAAGGATGGGTAGATGAAGTATACAAAGATTTAGACCATCTAATAGATAGAGCTTTGAATGCTAAAGAAAAGAAAGAGGCGGTTTCGATTGCGTATGATGGAAATATAGTAGATTTATGGGAAAAACTAGTAGAAAGGAAGGTAAATGTAGAACTTGGTTCAGATCAAACATCTTTACACAACCCATGGGCTGGTGGCTATTATCCTGTAGGAATGAGTTTTGAGGACGCAAACAATATGATGGTTAACAATCCGGAACAATTTAAAAAAGAGGTTCAGAAAACACTTATAAGACATACCAACGCAATTAATACCTTATCAGAAAGAGGAATGTACTTCTTTGATTATGGAAATGCTTTTTTATTAGAATCTAGCCGTGCTGGAGCCGAAATCCTGAATGATAAAGGAGATTTTAGGTACCCATCTTACGTACAAGACATTATGGGTCCAATGTGTTTTGATTATGGTTTTGGTCCTTTCCGTTGGGTTTGCTCTTCTAATTGCCCGAAAGATTTAGAAGTAACAGATAGAATTGCTTCAGAGGTTTTAGAAGAAATCATGAAAAATGCACCAGATGAAATCA
>CAJXFN010000036.1 GCA_913052655.1 uncultured Flavobacteriales bacterium
CCACTCGGCCACCTCACCAAAATTTTCGCAAATCTATAAAAAATTAGTTGCTAATCTCACCTCTTAAAGATCTTTTAAAAAGTGTTTTCTTTTCTTCTAAATTAGAACAAATTCCATCTAAATACATAAGTTTAGTTATAGCAGATTCAGTAGTCATGTCTTTAGCGCTAACTACACCAATTTTATTTAAATCAGAGCTAGTTTCATACTTCCCTTGTTTTACTTCACCTGATAAACATTGACTACAATTTACAACAAAAACCCCTTTATTTATAGCTTTTTTTAAGCATGTAATAAACCACTCTTTATTTGTTGTATTTCCTGCTCCGAATGTTTCTAAAACAATATTATTCGCAGAATCTAAAACTGATGAAACTACCTTTTTAGTTAGGCCAGGGAATAGTTTTAAAACAGCAACATCTTCTGTAAGATTAGATTTAATTGATAAATTTTCGTCAGAAGATTTAAAGAAATTAGCAGGCTTATATTTTATACTAATTCCGACCTCTGCTAATGAGGGAAAGTTTGGAGAGATAAAGGCTTCAAATTGCTCTGTGTTTACTTTTACTGTTCTATTTCCTCTTAGTAACTTATCTTCAAAATAAATGCAAACTTCTTGAATCTTTCCGCTCGCTGCTATTTCAATAGAAGTGATAAGATTTTCTTTTGCATCAGTCCTCCTTGATCCTATTGGTATTTGACTTCCTGTAAAGATAACAGGTTTCTTAAGTCCATCTAACATAAAACTGAGGGCAGAAGCAGAATATGCCATAGTATCAGAACCATGAAGAACAACAAACCCATCCATGTCTGAATAGTTTTCTTTTATTATCTCTGCAATTTCAACCCAATAATTTTTATCCATATTGGACGAGTCAATAACTTTTTTTAATGAATTATGATGCACTCTAAGTTCTGGATTTTTTAGCTCCGGAATAGAAGAAGTGAGATCTTTAAAATTAACAGTTTTTAGAGATGAAGAATCTTTGTCTTTTTGCATTCCTATTGTACCTCCAGTATATATTAGTAATATATCTTTCATTATATTTTAAATAGATCTCTTGCGTTTTGTGTTGTTGTTTCTGCTATAGTGTTTATGTTAATACTTTTTATTTCAGCAAGTTTTTCTGCAATATTAACTATATATTTACTTTCGTTCCTCTCCCCTCTAAAAGGTGAAGGAGTTAAATAAGGAGCGTCTGTTTCTAAGATTAGATGTTTCATGTCTATCTTTGATATTACTTTGTCTAATCCTGAGTTCTTAAATGTCAATACTCCCCCTATACCGAGGAAAAAATTTTGTAGTTCAATTACTCTATTTGCTTGTTTGTTGTCTCCAGTAAAACAATGAAAAACCCCACTTAAATTTTCATCGTTTAATTCTTCAACAATTTCAATTGCTTCTGAGAAGGAATCTCTTACATGAATCGCTATTGGTAGTTTGTGTTTTTTAGCTAATTCAATTTGAAAACGGAAAGCTTCTTTTTGAATATCTATTGTACTTTTATCCCAATATAAATCTAGTCCTATTTCTCCAATTGCAATAAATTGTTCTTTTTGTAACATTTCTTCCACATGTGACAACTCTCTTTCCATAGATCCAATTTTTACATCACATGGGTGTAATCCCATCATTGGGAAACAATTTTTTGGATGCTTTTTACACAATTCTATCATGGAGAAAGTATATTTAGAACTAATATTTGGAAGAAACATTTTTGTGACTCCTGATTTAATCGCGTTATCAATTACATTATCTCTATCTTCCTTAAATTTATTGGAATAAAGATGAACGTGAGTATCTATAAATTTCATACTGCAAAATTAGGATAATTTATTTAGTTTTACACTCATGCAAAAACCATTAAAAATATTAGTAGTTAGATTTAGTTCCATTGGAGATATTGTGCTTACTTCCCCAATAGTAAGATGTTTAAAACAGCAACTTTCAGCGGAAGTACATTTTATTACTAAAAATCTATATAAAACTATTGTAAATAATAACCCTCATATAGACAAAGTATATTCCATTAATAGTTCAACTAATGAGGTTTTAAATGGATTAAAGAATGAAAAATACGATTATCTTATTGATTTACATAACAATATAAGGTCTTTTCAATTAAGAACAGTAGCGGACAACTATTTATCATACAATAAACAAAACTTCAAGAAATTTCTTTTAGTAAAATTTGGAATTGATATGTTGAATAATAAACATACGGTTGATAGATATTATGATACTGTAAGTTCTCTTGGAATAAAACCAGATGGAGTTGGATTAGATTTCTTCCTAGATGAGAAAGATATAGTAGATATAGGTATTTATAATTCTGAATATATTTCGTTTGCTATTGGGGGGACACATTTTACAAAGATATTGCCAATAGGTAAAATAATTGAGATTTGCAACCATCAAGACAAACAAGTAATACTAGTGGGTGGCAAAGAAGATTTTGACAGAGGAGAAAGAATTGCTGCTCAATGTGATAATGTTATTAATACATGTGGTGATTTTACACTTAATCAAGCTGCTTATATTGTAAAAAATTCTAACTTTCTAATTACTCATGATACTGGAATGATGCATATTGCAGCTGCTTTTAAAATGAAAATAATTTCAGTTTTTGGAGGGACACATCCACAATTAGGTTTTACTCCATATTTACCAAATCCAAATAATAAAATTATTCAGATAGAAAACTTAAACTGCAGGCCCTGTCACCGATATGGAAAGAGTAAATGTCCAAAAAATCATTTTAAATGTATGAAGGATATAGATGTTTCTTTATTTAGAAAATAAAGCTTTTAACTCTGTAGCGTCTTCAGCGTTCATTTTTCCGGCTAATATTAAGGACAGCTGTCTTCTTCTAAGAGCAGCGTCAAAACGTTCCTTTTCTTTTTTAGTTTCTGGTAATACTTCAGGTACCGCTGTAGGTTTATTCATATTTCCAACAGCAACAAATGTGTAAATAGCCTCATTGCATTTTGTCTTAATCCCAGATTGCATATCTTCAGTCCAAACATCAATAATTACCTCCATCGAAGAATTAAAAGATCTAGAAATATTAGCTTCTAATGTAACAATACTTGCTTGTGGAATAGGATGACCAAAAGAAACATTATTTACAGATGCGGTAACGCAAGTTCTGCCAGAATGTCTTTGTGCCGTAACCGCTGCAACAATATCCATCCAATGCAACAATCTCCCACCCATTAGATTATTTAAGTTGTTTGTATCGTTTGGAAGTACAATTTCTGTCTGAATTGTTTTTGATTCTGAAGGAGTTTTTGGGGTCATATTATAATGATAAAATCCAGCTAGATTTATTTTTTGATTTTAATGTTTCTAGTTCTATTAAAGCTTCTTCTTTTGTAATAAAGCTATCATAAGAAACACGGATAAGTCCATTTGTACTTTTTCCTATAATTTCAGAATTATAACTCTCAGATTGCAATTTTTTCATTAGATTATTAGCATTTCTTTCATTGTTAAAAGCTCCCGCTACTAGGAAATATCTTTTTTCTAAAATTTTAGGAAGTTCTTCTTCTTTAATCCTTTTAGTTTCTATGGGAGAAATAATTATCTCAATATTTTCGTCTGTATTTTTCTGTAAGATTGGATTTTCTTCTGAATTAGAAAACAATTTGAAACTAGACATATGAGTATACACATTTTTAATTTTCTCTTCTTGCGTAATACTAAATAATGATAGTCCGATTATTGGTATTAAGACTGCCGCTGCTCTCCAGATTTTTCCTCTTCCTTTTTTAGTAGAAATGGGAGCAGTTATAACTTCAATTTTCTTTTCAATATGATTTACCTTTTTTGTTTTCTGAGAATTGAGGCCAAAAGATTCTATATTGTAATTTGTAAAAGAGTCTTGTAAAAATAAGATATTATCATCTATACCTAAAGACAACAACCCTACATTTTCAATTCTAAACGTTCGAATTTTTTTTAGTTTCTGATTTATAAGTGATACATAATTAACTACTAAATCCTTAGCTTTAATATTAGAAATTCCTTCTGATTTAGAAATGTGATTTATTAATAAACCGTCATTGGTCTTCAGATTTAGATTAAATAAAATTTCTTTAGAAGGAGGTGTAATAATTCCTGTTGTTTCATTTAAAACAGCTGATTTATTATTTCCAACAAATCCTCCAAATTGAGGAATAATTACACAATCATGTAAAAATAACAGTTCTGATATATATGTAGATATTGTTTTATTCACTATGCTAAATTAGTCATTTTTTTAGATGTAACTCGCTAATCTTTTCAATATCTTCAATCTTGTCTACCGAAAAAGGGTCAAACTCAGTGATTCCTATATGAATAGAATAATTGTTTTCTATCCATCTTACTTGTTCTAATCTTAATTTTTTTTCATTGTATGTGGGGAGTAAATCTATAATTTCATTTAGAATTTTGGTTCTAAAGGCGTAAATACCAATGTGTTTATAGATATCATGATTTTTAAAATCTTCTTCCTTTAATTTTGCTTCTCTTTCAAATTTTTTTGCAATATTTTGGTTATCAAAAAATACTTTTACTTTATCATTGTCAGTATATGTTTCATAATTATCTATTTTTTTAGCCAAACTAGCAATCTGAATGTTAGTATTTTCAAACATTTTTACCAATTGTGTTATCTGATCGGGCTCAATAAAAGGTTCGTCTCCTTGTATGTTAACAACAATATCGTAATATTCTTCTAGATTTCTTATGACCTCTCCACATCTGTCAGTTCCATTTTCATGATTTTTAGAGGTCATCATAACATCTCCTCCAAAGGATTTTATATGAAAAGAAATGCGTTCATCGTCTGCAGCTACAACAACTTTATTTAATAAGTTACATTTTTGAGATTGATCGTATACTCTTTGTATCATACTTTTACCTAAAATATCTGCAAGTGGTTTACCTGGAAATCTACTGGAGTTATATCTAGATGGTATTATACCAACGACTTTCATTATATCTGTATATTACATTGAATCGCATATGTTCTAGGCGACTGCATATCTGCTGGCCTTGTCATATATTCACGATTTAGTAAATTATTAATTATTAATGAAAATTTCACAAAATCATTATACTGGTAAGATGTTCTTAAGTCAATTATAAAATCTCCATTAGTAAACTTATCTCTAGCTTCATTAATATCTGGAATAAATGTTCCTATTATTGGATCTGTAAATGCTAAATCTATATTTTTCATAAAATCATTATACCTAAAACTGGTTCCAAGTGAATATTTTTTATAATTGATTTCAATATCACATTTTGCAACATGTTTATATCTATATTTTAATACACTTGTATCAGAGCTAGAGTTGTTATATGTTAGGTATTCAGTATTTGAGCCTATGAGTGTTCCTTCATTAGCAAGAAAATATGAGTTTTCATAATATACTACATTTGGTTCTAAGGATTTGGTATTCATATATGTATACCCAGCAAGTATATTTAGATTCAAATCCTTTGTAATTTTTCCAGTTCCGGTAAGCGAAAATTCTATTCCACTTACCCTTGTTTTGCCAACATTTACAGATTTGAATCCTACCCCTTCAACGATAAGATCATTCGTTAAAGGGTCTTGGGAATAATTTATAGTATCCCCCCAACTTCCAAAATTAAATTCCATCATATCGTCATATAGCATTATAAAAGCAGCAAAATCGAGAAAACCAACCCAGTTACCAGATTTTAGACCTTGTTTAATTCCAATTTCTGAACTCCATCCAGTTTCAGGTTTTAGTTCAGGGTTTGCATATATTTCAATTCCTGAATAGTTGGTAGAAATGAACATTTCAGCCATTGATGGGAATCGAAAACCTTGACCCCAAGAACTCCTTAAAAAAGTAGCTTTGGCTAATTGATAATTTGCTCCAGCCCTAAATACAGGTTTATCGCTAACATATCTATTAATTGAATCACCATTAATATGATATTTTTGTTCAGATCCTACTTTAAAGTATTCATATCTTCCTCCTAAGGACACATTTAATCTGCCAATTTTTTTATCTAATTGTGTGAATATTGCGTGATTTTGTCTGTAGTTATTTCCCTGAAACAGATTAGACCTTGCTAGAGTTAACTCGTTTGTAGTTCCACTGGTAAAAACTAAGTTTATATTTGGTAATTTTCTCTGCCATTTAATATCACTAAAAAATGTTTCTGATTCATTATCTTGGTTATTATCATCGCCATTTGTGCTATTGTCATTAATTACCTTTAAATATCTTGTTTTGAGGTCAAATGTATTATTTTCATTGACGTATTGGATGTGTGGGTCTATGTTATAGGTATCTCCGTTAGTTGTAGTAATCTCATTGTTTAGAGGAATATATGCTTGATCTAGACCATTCCATACAATTGCAGATCCAGTACTTTGGTAAAGGAAATTTGCATTAAGTCCGTAAGTTAGTCCAGTGTAAATTTTTGAATAATATTTTGAATTTAAATTCCACCTAAATCTATCAGTAATTTCACCCTGTCTATAACCTTCATCCTGAAAATAATTTCCTCCAATAGTTAAATCAAGATTGTCAATTTTTCTTGAGTGAGAAAATTCAGTCCCATAAAATCTTTGATTTCTATCACCCCACCAATTAAGTTCATCTCTCTTTGCGTTATCTGTAAATCCAAAATGTGTATTGATTTTAGTATATCCAACTGAAGGATGTTTTTCAATTTCAGTTAATTTAGGAAAGGAAGTTCTTATATTGATTACCCCGTTAAGCGCTGAAGATCCGTAAAGAGCAGAAGATGCTCCTTTTATTATCTCAACTTGATTAATATTCTCTGTCGCAATTAATTTCCATTGTACTTGTCCAGCATCTCCTGAAATTAAGGGCATATCATCTACCATTACTAATACTCTACTTCCAGCTCCATAACTCCACCCACTACCTCCACGAATGTTTGCTTGACCATCAGTAATATTTACTCCAGGAACTTGGTCCATAGCTGTTTGTATATTAGTAGTATTTTTATTTTCTATTAGACTAGGCTTAATCACCTCCATAGAAACTGTAATTTCTTCTATTTTTTGTTCAAACTTTCCAGCAGAAATTACAACTGTACTAATTTGTTGGCTTTCGGGTTTCATTTTAATTAAAAAATCAGATTCTCCAATAAAATCAGTGGTATAAGTTTTGTATCCTATATATTTAAATGTGATTTGATTATCGTCTTTAGAGGCTTTTAAATTAAATTTTCCATCAATATCGGTTGTTGTACCATTAGTATTGTTAATTATTACATTAACACCAATTAAAGGTTCTTTTGTATTATAATCAATTACAGTGCCTTTAATTGTTTGAGAATTAGAAATTATACAACAAAAAATAAATACAATAAATAAAACTTCTTTTTTCATAAATTTATATAATTATACAAAAATAATAAATTTCATTAATATTAATTTATTTGACATGAGGATATTAAATCATTTTCAAATTAAATGAATTGATATAATTATTAGTAATTTATTTAAAGTAGACCATAAATAGTGTAAAAAACACACTATCTATCTGAATAAAAAGAAAAATCTAAAAATGTTTGTTTTTAAAAAAAAATATACATTTGCTTAAATTTTCATTTCAAAATTAAAATATAAATAATGGAAAAAAGAGTAATTGATTTTATGAATTTAGTTGCCGCTAAAAATGTAGGAGAAATAGAGTTCTTACAAGCGGTTGAAGAGGTTGCTGAAGTTATTATACCATTTATGCAAGAAAATCCAAAGTATAATAATAGAATGCTTCTAGAAAGAATGGTGGAGCCTGAGCGTGTAATAATTTTTAGAGTGCCTTGGTTGGATGATAATGGAGATACTCAAGTTAATAGAGGCTACAGAGTAGAGTTTAATTCCGCGATTGGCCCTTATAAAGGAGGTTTAAGATTTCACCCTACTGTAAATTTATCAATTTTAAAGTTTTTAGGATTTGAGCAAGTATTTAAAAATTCATTGACTACACTTCCATTAGGCGGAGGAAAGGGAGGTTCTGATTTTAATCCAAAAGGCAAATCTGATAATGAAGTAATGAAATTTTGTCAATCTTTTATGACTGAACTGTCTAAGCATATAGGACCAAATACAGATATTCCTGCAGGAGATATTGGAGTAGGTGGACGAGAGATTGGATATATGTTCGGTCAGTATAAAAGGATTAGAAATGAATTTACTGGAGTGCTTACTGGAAAGGGAATTAATTGGGGGGGATCTTTAATTAGGCCTGAGGCAACAGGATATGGTAATGTATATTTTGCACAAAATATGTTAGAATTAAAAGGCGATTCTTTTAAAGGTAAAACAGTTGCTATTTCAGGATCTGGAAATGTAGCACAATATGCTTGTGAGAAAGCTACTGAACTTGGAGCAAAAGTAGTAACTCTTTCCGATTCTTCTGGTTATGTCTATGATTCTGAAGGAGTTAGTTCTGATAAATTATCATTTATTATGGATTTAAAAAATGTAAAAAGGGGAAGGATTAAGGAATATGCTGACAAGTTTGGATGTGAATTTCATGAAGGAAAACGACCTTGGGAAGTTAAATGTGATATTGCATTACCTTGCGCGACTCAAAATGAATTGAATGAAGAAGAAGCAAAAACTTTAGTTTCAAATGGATGTATGTGTGTGTCTGAAGGAGCAAATATGCCATCTACTCCTGAAGCCATTGCGGTATTTCAAAATGCGAAGATTTTATTCGCTCCAGGTAAAGCGTCAAACGCTGGAGGAGTTGCAACATCAGGTTTAGAGATGAGTCAAAACTCACAAAGGCTTAATTGGACTAGAAAGGAAGTAGATCAAAGGTTGAAAAGTATTATGAAAGATATTCATGACTCTTGTATTAAATACGGTACAGATCAAGATTATGTTGATTATGTGAAAGGAGCTAATATTGCAGGTTTTGTCAAGGTGGCTGACTCAATGCTAGATCAAGGTTTAGTATAATTTTTTAGATTAGAATCATGAAACGATTACAAATAATTTTATTTTTTAGTATTCCTCTACTAATTTTTGGGCAATCAAATGAACAGACCTATAAATTTGTGGGAGTCGGGGATATGATGTTGGGAACTAACTATCCTTCTGAATCATATTTACCTCCAAAAGGGACTAATTTATTTGAGAATGTAAGTACTGTTCTTAAAAATGCAGATGTTGCTTTTGGCAATCTTGAGGGAACAGTATTGAATTCAGGAGGTACAGTAAAAAGATGTGGAGACCCTTCTCTATGTTACGCTTTTAGACAACCAGAGTATTTAGTAGATCAACTAGTAGATGCCGGGTTTGATATTTTATCATTAGCGAATAATCATGTGGGTGATTTTGGTTCTGTAGGAAGAGAAAATACAGTCAATGTGTTAAATGATAAAGGATTTTGTTTTGCAGGCATTGAGTCAATTCCTTGGGACACTGTAACAATTAATGATCTTTTAATTGGATTTTGTGCTTTTGCTCCTAATCGTAAAACAATTTCAATATTAGATCAAAGTTATGCTAACCAATTAGTGAAGTATTTAGATTCTTTTTGTGACGTTGTATTAGTCAGTTTTCATGGGGGTGGAGAAGGGGCAGACAGAAGAAATATTACTAGAAAAACAGAATATTGTTATGGAGAAAATAGAGGGAATCCATATAAATTTTCACATCAAGTAATAGATAATGGAGCAGACATTGTTTTTGGTCATGGACCTCATGTTACAAGAGCAATGGAAATATATAAAGATAGACTTATTTGTTACTCATTAGGTAATTTTTGTACTTATAAGAGATTCAGTTTGAAAGGAGTAAAAGGAATAGCGCCAATTATAGAAGTAAATGTTAACAAAGATGGAGAGTTTATTAGCGGAAATGTAGTTTCAATCAAACAAATTGGTTCAGGAATTCCTGTGATTGATAAGGATGAAAAAGTCTTAACTGAACTAAAAAATTTAATAGAAGCAGATTTCCCTGAAAATAAAATTATTTTTAATGGATCATCTTTTACTAAAAAGAAGTAAATCATTTTATTAGATTAATTTTAGGAAACAAAAAACATGTACGGAAAATTACAATCTCAATTACAAGAAGAACTTTCAAGAATAAAAGCAGAGGGTTTATATAAGGATGAAAGAGTAATTGTTAACCCACAGGGTTCGCTGATTAAAGTGAGTACAGGGGAGGAAGTGTTAAATTTTTGCGCGAACAATTATTTAGGATTATCATCTCATCCAGAAGTTATTAAGGCTGCAAAAGATACTTTAGATACGAGAGGTTACGGCATGTCTTCTGTTCGTTTTATTTGTGGAACTCAAGATATTCACAAGAATTTAGAACATAAAATATCGAAATTTTTAGACACTGACGACACTATTCTTTATGCGGCTGCTTTTGATGCGAATGGAGGGGTTTTTGAACCTCTTTTTTCAAAAGAAGACGCTATTATTTCAGACGAATTGAACCACGCTTCAATTATTGATGGAGTTAGATTGTGCAAAGCTAAAAGATACCGATATAATAATAATGATATGCATAGTTTAGAAGAACAGTTGAAACTTTCTCAGAGACAAAGAAATAGAATAATTGTAACTGATGGTGTTTTTTCTATGGATGGCTATTTAGCACAGTTGGATAAAATTTGTGATTTAGCAGAAAAATACGATGCTTTAGTTATGGTTGATGATTCTCATGCTACTGGATTTATTGGTAAAACTGGTAGAGGAACTCATGAGCATTGTGGGGTTATTGGTAGAGTAGATATTATTACCTCTACTTTGGGAAAAGCTTTAGGTGGAGCGATGGGAGGATTTACTTCAGGGCGTAAAGAGATTATTGAAATGTTAAGACAGAGATCACGCCCTTATTTGTTTTCTAATTCATTAGCTCCGTCAATTGTAGGAGCTGCTACAAAGGTGATAGATTTACTCTCAGAAACAACAAATCTTAGAGACAAACTAGAGGAAAACACTAGTTATTTTAGAGAAAAAATGAATGAAGCAGGTTTTGATATTCCAAAAGGCATACACCCTATTGTCCCTGTAATGCTTTATGACGCAAATCTAGCGCAAAAAATGTCAAATAAACTATTAGATGAAGGAATTTATGTTATTGGATTTTTCTTTCCTGTAGTTCCTAGAGAAAAAGCTAGAATTAGAGTTCAAATTTCTGCATCTCATAGTAAGGCAGATTTGGATACCGCAATTCAATCGTTTATTAAGGTAGGAAAAAATCTTAATGTAATTAATTAAGATAAATTGTCAATAAATGAGGCAGAGTAAAAAATAATTGTATTTTTGCAAACCTTTTTAACTGGATAAAATTAAATATTGTGGATACATTAAGTTATAAAACATTATCAGCAAATAAAGAAACTGCCAACAAAATGTGGTTTGTAGTAGATGCTGAAAATCAAATTTTAGGAAGAATGTCTTCTAAAATCGCTAAAGTTTTAAGAGGAAAATATAAAACTAACTTCACTCCTCACGCAGATTGTGGAGATTACGTTATCGTAATAAATGCAGATAAAGCGATTATGACAGGAAACAAAATGACAGATAGAGAAATCTTTTCTCATACAGGATATCCTGGAGGACAAAAGA
>CAJXFN010000037.1 GCA_913052655.1 uncultured Flavobacteriales bacterium
GATTAGGAACGCCTTTTGTAGTCAGATATTGTGAAAACATCTCCTCATTTATATCATCTTCTGAGATTCCATCTTTTACAATTTGTTTAATTGCATTTATAATTTCCCATTTACTACTATAACTCAAAGCTAAGATTAAAGTAGTTCTATTATTATTTTTTGTTTTTTCTATCGCTTCTTGTAGTTTTCTTTGACATTTTTTAGGAAGATCATTCAGATTTCCAATAGCGGATAATCGAATATTATTATCCATGAGAGTCTTAGTTTCTTTACTAATAGTTGAGATTAATAAAGTCATAAGAGCATCTACTTCTAACTTAGGTCTATTCCAGTTTTCTGTAGAAAAAGCGTACAAAGTAAGGTATTTAATTCCTAATTCTGCGGCTGCTTCTACAGTGTTTCTAACAGCTTTCACACCATTTTCATGTCCAAAAACCCTGAATTTTCCTTGGGTTTTTGCCCATCTTCCATTTCCGTCCATTGTTATGGCAATATGCTTTGGAAGATTTTCTTTATCTAATTTTTCTAGAATCATTTACCCTCTTTAGTAGTCACAACCTTTAGTATTTCCTTTGAGTCTAAAAGATAAAGTAATTCCGGCAAAAGAATACCAGTCTTTATTAGTTTCATCACCTCTAGCAATTCCAGCTTGTTGTGGGCCGTCTAAGCTTCTATCCGATAATTCTATTGTAATATTATCAAACTCAGAGGGTATTCCAGCGTAAGTTGTACTTACATCATCAATATAATCCGTAAATGTTTTTCTTAATCCGTACTCAATAATGATGTTAAAATCATCTGAAACCCCAATTTTAACACCCCCTCCAAAAGGAATAGATAACTGTGTTAATGAATATGGTTTTCTGTTTTGAAAGGACGTGGTTCCTTGACCTTCTGTTCCTAGTTCTTGGAGGGCGTACCATTGTCCGTCTGAGGCTTCTGCTTTAGGATTAAAGTTAAAAATAGAAACTCCTGTATATATAAATGGAGAAAAAGGATATAGTGAGTTACCTGTCTCATATGGTAAGAAATTAAACTCCAACTGACCAGATAGTTCAATAATATCTGATTTGAAATGTAGGTTTCTGTTTACATTCAAAGGATCAGAACTATTCGCATCATCTGCATAAACATTAGTATATAATGCAGATGATTTAAATGAAAATCTTCTATCAAAGTTCTTTCGAAAAGTAATACCCCCAGCAACTCTTAAATTATTAAAATGCATTTTATTCAAATCACCTACATAATATCCTGTACCTCCTAATATTCCAAATTCCTGATTTGGTTTGTATTGTGCATTTAAATTTACCGAAGAAATGATGGTTATAATAAAGGATAAAAAGAAAATATTTATTCTAGTAATAATGTTTTGTAAGAATTTGTTTTTCATAATTTTTAAATTATAGTTGCAAATATACTTAAATTGAACTTTTATGACTCCTTATTAATTTCTTTTATCAGAACCCCACATTAATTTTGTTCTGATGGTAGTAATAAAAGAATTATCTTTTGGTTCAATTAAGTTTATTTTAAAGTCTGCTTTTTTTATAATAAGTTCCAAAGATGAATCAAAGGCTCTAGATCTGGAGTCCAGGGAAACTAAAGCTAATTGATCTCTATCTTCTACCTTTAATCGAATTTTGCTTTTCTCGTTAATTATAATTGGACGGACATTTAAGTTATGAGGAGCAATAGGAGCAATAATTATATTTTTAGTGCCAGGTAAAATAATCGGACCTCCACAACTTAACGAATATCCAGTAGATCCAGTAGGAGTAGAAATTAAGAGTCCGTCTGCCCAATAGGAGTTTAAAAATTCATCATCTAAAAAAGCATCAATTCTAATCATAGAAGAAGTGTCTTTTTTCACAATCGCAACCTCATTTAATGCAAAATTAGTAGTTCCAAATAAATTGTTTTCAGTTTCTATTTCTAGTAAGGTTCTACTTCTAATCTTATAGTCTCCATTCAGAACATGATCAACAGCATCATCTATTTGATCGGTAGATATGCTTGAAATAAATCCAAGTCTTCCTGTATTAATTCCCAAAATTGGTATATTACTTTCTCTAACATAAGTAACCGCTCTTAAAAGAGTTCCATCACCTCCAATAGAAAATAGAAAATCTATACTGTCTTGTGCTGAAATTCTATCAAAGGTTTGAATATTTTCAGAAAATGAAATATTTTCCCGCAAAAAATCATAGAATTGTTGTTGAATAAGAATCTCAATTTTCTCATTCTCTAACTTTTGAATAAGATGTTTGATGTATTTTATATAATTAGGAGAGAATTCATTTCCAAAAAGTGCTATTTTCATGGTAAAATGATCTTAAATATTTTTACAAATATATTGATATTTTAAAGTTAAGGGTTTAAAAACCTCATTAGTTGATTGTACCTTTCTAAAAAATCTGTATTTGGATCATCTTCCTTGTAGGAGGCTTTAACATCATATTCGTACCTTTCTAAATCACTAATTACAGAACTAATATCTGTTTTATTTAGCTTAATAGTTAGTTCCATTTTCGTAGAATCTTTTTTAGAAATAACGTAAGAACTTAAAATTTTAATATCATTACTTTCTATAATATTTGCGATTTCAGTCATGGAATAATCGTTATTGTTCATTTGTAAAACTATCACGCCGCCTATAGATTGTATAGCTGCAGAATTAGCAATAGTATATAACAATTTCCTATGCGTAATTACACCTTGATATTGTTGATCTTCATCTAATACAGGAACAACTGATAAATTATTTTTTTCTAGAACTTCAATTATATCAAATAAATGTTGATTAAATATTACGTGAGGTGATGCAAGATTAGGTAAATGTTCTTCAATATATTCATCTGTAGAATTCCAATTCATAATTTCCTTATCAGAAATAACTCCTAAGTAAAAATTATTTTTGACAATAGCTAAATGATTTACCCTATATAGATTCATTAACTCTAAAGCTCTATTTCCATCTTCATCAGGATGAATACTTTGAATTGTTGAAGAAATAAGTTTGTGTGCTTGCATGTGGCAAACATACAATTTTATACTTTTGCCTCATATTTAAAATGACAAAACTAAGTGTAAATATAAATAAGATAGCAACTATTAGAAATGCTAGAGGGGGGAATACCCCTAATGTGGTAAAAGCGGCTATTAATTGTCAAAATTTTGGTGCAGATGGAATAACTATTCATCCTAGGCCAGATGAAAGACACATCACGAAAAAGGATGTCTATGATATAAGTCCTATAATTACTACAGAGTATAACATAGAGGGTTATCCCACAGAAGATTTTATTAAAATGGTTTTGGAGATACAGCCTGAGCAAGTAACCTTAGTTCCAGATGGTCCAAATGTGATTACTTCTTGTGCAGGGTGGGATACGATAAAATTTCAGGATTATTTAAAAGAGATTATATTTATTTTTAAGCACAGAGGTATCCGTACTTCTATTTTTGTGGATCCAGTAGAAACAATGATAGAAGGGGCTAAAAATTGTGGAACAGACAGAATAGAGTTATATACAGAGGATTATGCTAAAGGATACTCAAACGATAGAGAAAAAGCAATCGCTCCTTATTTAGGAGTTGCTAAAATAGCAAATGAATTAGGATTAGAAATCAATGCAGGTCATGATTTAAGTTTAGAAAACCTAGAATATTTTGCGAAAGAAATTCCAAATCTAAAAGAAGTTTCTATTGGACATGCACTTATTAGTGATTCTATTTATTTAGGACTAGAAAATACTATACAAATGTATAAACGATTATTATAAATGAAGTTACATTCCAAAATATATGGTGATCAAGGACCCTGCTTAATTGTTATTCATGGATTGTTTGGAATGAGTGACAATTGGAATACTTTAGGAAAACAATTTGCAAAGTATTGTAAAGTGCACTTGGTTGATTTGAGAAATCATGGAAGATCTCCACATTCTTTAGATTTTAATTATGAAGTAATGAGTGAAGATTTGTATGATTATATGGGGAATCATAATATTGTAAAAGCAAATATATTGGGGCATTCTCTTGGGGGAAAAGTAGCTATGAAGTATGCTTTTACCCACAAAGAAAAAGTAGAAAAACTTTTGATTGCTGATATTTCTCCAAGGAGTTACAATACAGATTTTCATGAAAATTTATTAAAGATTTTATATAGGTTACCTTTAGAAGATTTTAATAAGAGAGAAGAAATTGATGCGGTACTTTCTGAAAGCTTTGAAGATAGAGGAATGCGATTGTTTTTGATGAAAAATCTTTATAGAAATGAAGAAAAAAAATTTGCTTGGAGATTTAATATTGATGTGCTTTTAGAGAAAGTGAGTAATATACAAACAGCGGATTTTATACAAGGTAATTGTAGTATTCCTACTCATTTTTTAAGAGCTGGAAATTCTAATTATATTACAGAAGAAGATGAATTGATAATACAAAAACATTTTACTAATTTTAGTATTTCAACAATTGAAGGAGTGGGGCATTGGTTACATGCTGAAAAGCCAGATATTTTTTACAATGAAGTGATAAAATTTATTTGTTAGAGATATAAACAAGTACCTTGAACAGCTACATTAAATCCATTTTTATGTACCTTGTTTTTTTCCTTACTATTCTCTATTAATAATGGATTTGTATGGTTCATATGAATAAAATATATCTTCTTTTTATTACTATTTGATAGTTTAGAAAATAACTCCATGCTTTCTTCAACAAATGGATGTGGAATCTGACTCATGTCTCTTTTAAGTTCTCCATTTTTGTAAAACGTACCGTCTAAAAAAGCGTAATCAGTATCTCTAACTATTGATACTATGTCTTTATCCCAAATTTCCCATTTATCTATATCTGGGATAAAAATAGAACTCTTTGATTTTGTTTGAATTTTATATCCGACTGTTTCAGAATAATCATCTCTGTGAGGAACTAAAAAAGGAGTTATACGAATCCTTTCGTTTAACTGGATAAATGATTGGTCTTTAATTAGATTTAATGAAATGTTTTTTGATTTAACCAGCTGAGACCATGGAGCGTTTTTTTCTAAAAACTTCTTCATTTTAGGCATTACATATACAGGTATTTTTGATGTATTCATTCCTTCTTTACCAAAATACATTAGTCCAGTATAATGACCAATGTGAGCATGTGTTATAAATATGCCTTCAATATTATTAATTCCTGAAGTTTTATTCAAGAGATGTAGTTGTTCTGTAATATTTGGTGTTGCATCTAAAATCCACTGTTGATTGCTTATGGGGTCAACAATCGCTAGAGATGTTGTCATTTTCTTTAGTTCTGTTTTGCCCCATGCTATTTCACAACAACTTTCACTACAATTAATTTGAGGGTATCCGGTATCTTGTGTGATTCCAAGTATCATTAAGTACGGAGTAGTTTTAATATCTTTTTTCATAAAATCATAATTAAAAATAACAGATGATTATTTTATAATTTTTTCAAAACAGTGATATTTATCTTTGTTAGGTTTTAAATCAATTGTACCAAGTTCTTCATACCCTAATTTGCGATAAAAATTCATGGCTTTTGGATTTCCTGAGTAAGTATCTAAGCGGATTGATTTAAGATTTTTTTTTCTTACTAAATTTTCTGCAAATTCCATGAAAAATTTTCCAATTCCATTATTCCAATACTCTTGATTAACTCCTAATCTGTGAACAACTAAAAATGAATCAGAATTATCTTTCCAATTTACTTTAAGATAAGTGGTGTCTTGTAATTGATCAATATTTACTCCTCCAACTATTTTATGGTCAATTTTACATACATAAAAACTCCCTAATTTTATGTCTTCATAAATAACATCTGAATTTGGATAGGTTTCATCCCATTGGTCAATATTATTTTTAATCATTCCAGAAACACAAGAATTATACATTCTCATGATTTCTTCTAGTTCATTAAGTTGAGCTTTTTGTATGATCATATAGCAAATATAAAATAAAAAGTAGTTATTGAATAATAACCATTTTTAATAAAGAAATAGACTCTTTGATCCTTAGACTAAAAGAGTTTAATTTAGATTAACAAATTACACCCTCGCACGTCAGAATTATCAAACCTTCCTAATACAGAAAAACTTCCATCTTCATACAATTTACCTAGATCTTGAGTCGCAATAAAGGGGCAGGAATAGAGGTTAGCTAAATCAATTACATTGATACCTCCAGTTTTTTCTTTCTCAACAAATGAAAGAGGATCATTTACATCTCTTATAAATATTTTTTTCCAAGGAGGACTTTTAAAAATTCCATTGACTTTTGAATAACTTTGTGATAGTAGTTCAGTCATTCCGTACTCAGAATGGATTGTGCTCAGGTTAAAAGAATTTTTTAGTATTTTATGTAACTCTTCTTTAAGATATTCTTTTCTTTTTCCTTTTGTTCCTCCTGTTTCAATAATAATTGTACTGTTGAGTTTTTGCGGAAATTGTTCAGCTAAATCTAATAAAGCATAACTAACACCAAATAATATAGTTTTTTTCTTTTCTTTTTCTAGTTTGCTTAATGTTTGTGATAGTTTTTGATAGTCATTTAAATAAAATCCGCTTTCTATATGTTGGCTGTTTTTTATTAAATTATCTACCATATAAATTAAAGAAGATCCCTCACGTTCTCTATAGTTTGGTAAAAGTGAAAGAATACAGTAGTCTTTAATGTCACCGTAAAATAACTCAAAAGCTTTTCTGAAGCTTTTTTTGTAAATAGATAAATCTGAAACTAAATGCTTGCTTTGGTTGCCTGATGTCCCACTACTTAAAAATATTTCTTCAATTTTTTGACCTTGACATATAATTTGTTCTTCTTTGAAAAAGGAGATTGGTAAAAAAGGAATCTCAGTTAATTTATTAGGATTTTTTCCTTTTAATATTATTTCAGAGTAAGCGGAATAAATAGGATTGTAATCCATTTGAAAGTTAAATATTTCAAAACAAATATTTTTAAAGTTCTCCTCAGATTTTATATCAAATATTTTATCAATGATTTTATCCATTAAGCAAAAATATTATAAAAAAACGACACAATTAATTGTGTCGTTTAATTTAATATAATTTGTAAGTTCAGTAGACTAGAAACCTAGTTTGTCGAAAAACTTTGCAAATCCTTCTGCAAATGACTTTGGTAAATCCGTCATCATAACATCGAAAGATAGTTGATCGTTCACACCTATTGCTATAGCAATTGAAATAATAAGACCTATTAAGGCGAATGAAAAGTCTTTTATCAATAATTTAAATGATTTCCCAATTGAGTTGTCTCCACTTTTCATTATAGCCATTCCCAATTCTCTACCTCCTAAAAGTCCTATAAAAACCCATGTAGTACTCATAGGTACTTGAGAATAAAGCTTAAAATAAAATAGAATAATACAGTAAACAAAATCTACTAATGTAGCGAATCTAACATCTGTTACTACAGATTTTTCTGTGACAATTTTTTGTATACGTCCACCTTTGTAATATAATAGTAATCCAAGTCCTATAAAAACTGCTCCTGCAAAACCTGTGAACTCTAAGAAACTAAGACTCCTTGGTAAGTATACCGCTATATTAGCAGCGTCTTGCATTAGCCATACCGACCATAACGTACCTGTAGTTATCCATTGTGCTATTGTCCATCCAAACTTTGCATCTCCAACAAAATATTTTCTTGAAAGTTTAGCGATTGCAGAAAACACGATGATTCCTAAGAAAAACGCTAGAATGTAACCTGACATACTCTTAGCTAAGACACCACCGACAGCCTTGGGTGAGGTAGCAAATGATGTTAATAGTATGAAGGTTGTTGATACAGGCATTTTTAATCTTGTAAGAATCAACAAGAAAATAGGAGCTGCAATTTGCAAGAAGTGAAAACTTGTAGGAGCTTCTTCAAATCCTTTAGCAAGTAGTCTACCATGACTTACGTCACCGTCTGCGATACCGTCTCCAATAGGATTTCCGCTTGCATCAAATGCACCAACAAAATCTGAAAAAAACCAACTGTAACTATGGGTAACTAGAAAGACCCCACCAATAAACAACCATAATATCCACCATTTTTTATCTTGATTTGAGGCAATAAAGGTTCCTAAAGTTTGTATACTATCATTTGCTACAGCTGCATATGCCGCAAAAAGGAAACCGACCCACATTGCTACAGAAGGAGATACTCCTACCGATGGTGATGTTACTAGTAAAGCAAGGCCAAATCCAAATAATATAAAGGCTAGGAATCTAAATTCACTTTTTGGAAACCACACTGTGCGTGGATATCCAAACACGGAGAATAATCTTTTCATTGTATTATAAGGCTATGAAATAAATTACAGACATTATTAGTAGATATACTAAAGGGGTAAGGTTTAATGTTTTTTCGTTGTTCATTTTTTTTGTTTTTAATTTTTTACAATATTATTTAGTAAATATTAGTCAATTGTTATGACTATGTTAATTTAATGTTAAATATTTAAATTGGTGTTAAAATTTATATTCTAAATTTAGATACAAAGCGTTGTTCTTAACATCATTTTCATTTGTTGTTTGTCTTACATTTACAGCTGCTTTGACACCTTTAGTGAGTTGAGCTTCAACTCCAGCTATAGCGTAAGTACCATCTTCATCCCAAGATCCTTCTGAGGTATAGTCATCATATCTTCCAAATAAAGTATATCTATCAGATAATTTGTAAGATCCATATACTGACATTATTTCTCTATCATCATTTTCAATATTGTTAGAGTTTGCCATCATATCAGTTTCAAAACCAAGATTTAATCCGTTGTTTGAATATGAAATTGATGCGGTAGTTATTTCTTGATCTATATCACTACAAGCACAGCTCTTTATGTCTCTAAATAATCTAATTGAAAAACTGGATAGTTTGTAGGTTCCTCCAAAACCAACTCTCATTAAACCATCAGCATCTTGAGTTTTTTTGTATCCTTCTCCATTTAAAATTTGTCCATCTAAAGTAAAATTTTCGAAAACTTTATAATCCAAACTAACACCTAAATCGGCTGAATTAGCCCACTTTTCTTTGTCTAGTGCAGATTTTTCAATGTACCTTCTTCCCCATGATTTTTCCATGAACTTAAAGTTTTTAGTTCCAATCATACCCATGTTTAAAGTAGTATTTGTCATTGGTTTCCAAGTCAAAGAAGCAATTTTAAGGAATGTTGTGTACGATGATCCAGATGAATTATTACCTACATCAAATGTGATTTTTGTTGAGAAATTGTCATCAATCTTGTAAGAGTATCCTAAATAAGCTCTTTTTAATTCAAATTCATTTTTATCATTATCATGATTGAAGTTTGTAAATACCTTTCCAAAAGGTTTTCCTTCTTGCGCATTTAATGAAAGTGTAAATGCAAACACTAATGTTAAACTAATTAATTTTTTCATTTTTATAATTTTTTTAAATATTTACAAATTTACACTAAGATAGTTTCATTTAGTGTTATGAATATGTTAACTAATTGTAATCAAATTTTTAAATTTTATAAATATTATCATTTGAATTTATAATTATCAATGTAAATCATAATTTAGCAAATATGAATTATAAAATTTTAATTGTTGATGATGACTCAGATATTAGAGAAATTTTATCTTATAATTTATCTAAGGCAGGCTTTGTTGTTGAAACAGCTGCTGATGGCATTATAGCAATAGATAAATCTTTAATATTTAAACCAGATTTAATAGTTTTAGATGTAATGATGCCAAATATGGACGGAATAGAATGCTGCGAAAAATTAAGAGAATATAATGAGTTCAAAGACGTTATTATAGCTTTTTTAACTGCAAGAAATGAAGACTACTCACAAATAGCGGGATTGGAAGCAGGCGCGGACGATTATATTTCCAAACCTATACAACCTAAAGTATTTGTTTCTAAAATAAAATCATTGTTACGAAGAAGGTTGAATATCAAACAAAATGATATCATTACCTTCAATGACATTACAATTGAAAAATCTAAATTTAAGGTTAAATTTCAAGAAAAAGAAGTTAAGCTCGCTAGAAAAGAATTTGATTTACTAGTCCTTTTGTTCTCAGATCCTGGAAAACTTTTTACAAGAGAAGAAATAATGAATAGGGTTTGGAAAGATGATTCTTTTGTTGGTGATAGGACTATTGATGTTCATATAAGAAAATTACGCCAAAAGTTTGGAAATAACTTAATCAATACAATAAAAGGAATTGGATATCAGTTAAAGGAACAATGAAATTTAATACTCCATTCAGAATATCATTTTACATTTCTTCATTAAGCACAATTTTATTGTTGATACTTTCTTATTTTGCGGATGTTTTAATACCGTTTTATTTATTCGCTATCATTTTTTTAGTAGTTGGAGTCTTTTCTTATTTTATTATTAGAAATTATATTCAAAGAAAAATAAATGTTCTCTATAGAATTATACAAAAACAAAAGACTCTAAATGAGTCAACATTAGATATTGAAAAAGCAGAAAAGGATGTGTCAGATTGGATCTTAGAACGTCAAGCAGAAATTGAACATCTAAAAGATACTGAAAAATTTAGAAGAGAATTTTTAGGAAATGTATCACACGAATTAAAAACACCTATTTTTAATATTCAAGGATATGTCTTAACTTTACTTGAAGGGGCTTTAGAGGACAAGGATATAAACAGGAAATATCTAGAGAGAACACAAAAGAGTGTTGAGAGGATGATTTCTATTGTTGAGGATCTGTCCAATATATCAAACATGGAAAGTAATAATGAGTTAATTAAGTTAGAAAGATTTGATATTGTTTCTACTTCTTTAAGCGTCATGGAATCTTTAGAAAAGAAGGCTGACAAGAACAATATTACCTTAAATTTTGATAAGATTTATGCTCCGTCATTTGTTGTTGGTAATGAAAATAAAATTTCTCAAGTACTAATGAACTTGATTCACAATTCTATTATTTATGGAAAAGATGGAGGAGAAACTAAGATTAAAATTTTTGATATGGACAAACAATTTTTAATTGAAGTTTCTGATAATGGGATTGGTATTGATCAGGAGGATGTAGATAGATTATGTGAGCGATTTTATAGAGTAGATTCTGCAAGGTCTATTGCTAAAGGAGGAACAGGTTTAGGTCTAGCAATTGTAAAACATATTATTGAATTACATAACCAAACTTTAAATATTAGATCAACATTAGGAGAAGGTTCAACTTTTTCGTTTACTCTTCAAAAATCCTAAATAATTCCCTCCATTTAATTTCTGATTCTATATTGTTCTTAAATCCTGAGAAATTTCCACTTTGAAAATAAGCTGATTGAACACAAAAATCATCTTGAATCTGACTAAGAAAAACAGACTTTTCCTCTAAATTTTTTGCAAGATATTCTTGTTCAGTTTGTCCTGGAGTGGGTATTAATATTGCTTTCTTCTTTAATTTGTATAAGTCCATTATAGTAGAGTAACCTGATCTACAAATAAT
>CAJXFN010000038.1 GCA_913052655.1 uncultured Flavobacteriales bacterium
AAGACTGGTCAATGAGATACCAACTTGTAGATGGACAAGGAAATTTTGGATCTATTGATGGAGACAACCCTGCTGCAATGAGATATACAGAAGCTAGAATGAAAAAAACTGCTGAGGATCTTCTAGCTGATATTGACAAAGATACTATTGATTGGCAAAATAATTTTGATGATTCTTTAAGAGAGCCCTCAGTTTTACCTTCAAGACTTCCTAATCTTCTATTAAATGGAGGTACGGGAATTGCAGTCGGAATGGCAACAAATATGCCTCCACATAATTTATCTGAAATTGTAGATGGAACTATCAAATATATTGAAAATAAAGGAAATATTGAAGTGTCTGATTTAATACAATATATTAAGGCTCCAGACTTTCCAACTGGAGGAACAATTTATGGATATGATGGAGTTAGATCAGCATTTGAAACAGGTAGAGGGAGAGTTGTAGTTAGAGGAAAAGTAAGATTTGAAGAGTCTGGACAGAAAGAAAATATTATTGTTGAAGAAATACCTTACATGGTTAATAAATCTGACATGATTAAAAAAACAGCAGATTTAGTTAATAGCAAAAAAATAGAAGGAATATCTGACATTAGAGATGAGTCTGACAGGAATGGTATGAGAATTGTTTACGAGTTAAAAAGAGATGCGATACCTAATATTGTTCTCAATAAACTTTATAAATATACACAACTACAATCTTCTTTCAGTGTAAATAATATAGCATTAGTAAATGGAAGGCCTAAACTTTTAAACCTTAAACAATTAATAGGACATTTTGTTGACCATAGACATGAAGTTTTAGTAAGAAAAACTAAATTTGAATTAACTCAAGCAGAAAAAAGAGCACATATTTTAGAAGGACTCTTAATTGCTTTAGACAATCTAGACGAGATTATTTCATTAATTAGAAATTCTCAAACTCCAGAAGATGCAAAAAATGGTCTTATGTCTGGATTTTCCTTAACTGAAATTCAAGCGAAGTCAATTCTTGACCTTAGACTTCAAAAACTTACAGGACTAGAAAGAGACAAAATCAAGGAAGAACATGCTGAAATAATGGAAAGGATTAAAGGTTTACAAGAGATTCTTTCTAATGAAGACTTAAGATACTCTTTATTAGCAGATGACTTAAGAGAGTTGAAAGAAAAATATGGTGATGAAAGAAGGTCAAATATTGAATATTCATCCTCTGAAGTAAGTATTGAAGACATGATACCGAATGAGGAAGTACTGATTACAATTTCTCATTTAGGATACATAAAAAGAACTTCTTTATCTGAGTACAGATCTCAAGGAAGAGGAGGAGTCGGTAGTAAAGGAGCTACAACTAGAGACGAAGACTTTGTTGAAGAAATGGTAATGGCAAATAATCATGATTATATGTTATTTTTCACTGAAAAGGGAAAATGTTTTTGGTTAAGAGTTTATGAAATCCCTGAAGGAAGCAAAACATCAAAAGGAAGAGCTATTCAGAATCTAATTAATATACCCCCTGATGATAAGGTAATGGCCTATATAAACACAAAAGATCTAAAAGATGAAGATTATATAAATTCTAATTACATAGTCATGTGTACTAAAAAAGGTCAAGTTAAGAAAACTTCTTTAGAACAATATTCTAGACCTAGAACAAACGGAATAAATGCAATCACAATTAGAGAAGGAGATCAATTATTAGAAGCAAAAATGACTAATGGATCATCACAAATTATGATTGCAGTAAAATCCGGAAAATGTATTAGATTTGAAGAAGAAAAAGTTAGATCTATGGGTAGGACAGCTTCTGGAGTAAGAGGCATTTCCCTAAAAGATGAAAAAGATGAGGTAGTTGGTATGATTTGTGTAAATGATATGGAATCAAGTGTATTAGTTGTCGCTGAAAATGGATACGGAAAAAGATCTTCAATTGAGGAATATAGAATTACTAATAGAGGAGGTAAGGGTGTTAAAACAATTAATATTACTGAAAAAACAGGAAATCTGATTGCACTTAAGAATGTAACTGATGAAGATGATTTGATGGTAATTAACAAATCTGGTATTACTATTCGAATTGGTGTAGATACTCTTAGAGAAATGGGAAGAGCGACTCAAGGGGTTAAGATAATTAGATTAAGAGATGAGGACTCTATCGCTTCTGTAGCAAAAGTATCTAAATTCAAGGAACAAGAGGGAATTATTCTAGATGATGAAGAAAATCCTACATCTGAAGAACTCACAGATTCCCCAGAAACAAATGAAAATATGGATAATAATCAAGAAATATAAATAATGAAGAAGATTAGTATTTTTATTGGTTTATTATTTTTGTTGACAGCCGCTACTAGTCAGGAAATAAGTGAACCAACATTAATAGATAAAAAAGGGAAAGGAGAACTAGATATACCTTATCAAAAGTGGGAGTTTCCTAACGGACTTACCTTACTGATTCATGAAGATCATTCTGATCCTATTGTTCAAGTTCATGTTACTTACCATGTTGGATCTAGTAGGGAGAGTGCCGGAAAATCAGGTTTTGCACATTTATTTGAACACATGATGTTTCAAGGATCTGAAAATGTACCTGATGAAATGCATTTTAAAATAATAAGTGAAGCTGGTGGAAACATGAACGGTAACACTTCATCTGATAGAACTGTTTATTTTCAAACTATTCCCAGTAATTATTTAGAAACAGCATTGTGGTTAGAGTCAGATAGGATGGGATTCTTTCTTGACGCTGTTTCCGAAGAAAAGTTTGAAAATCAAAGAGATGTGGTTAAAAAAGAAAAACAAGAAGTTCAAATAAATCAACAATATGGATTAAGTTATGAAGTATTAGGTCAAAATTTATACCCCTCAGACCACCCATACAATTGGCCAGTAATTGGATATGTTGATGATTTAGATAGAGCAAATCTTCAAGATTTAAAAAATTTCTTTTTAAGATGGTACGGTCCAAATAATGCCATACTTACTATTGCTGGTGATGTAAATTCTGAAGAAGTTGTGAAACTAGTAGATAAGTACTTTGGGAATATAAATAGAGGTCCAAAAGTTAGAGATATGAGGCCAAATGTACCTAGATTATCACAGGATAAATATTGTGGATATATAGATAATATTTACTTACCTATGACACAAATTGTTTTTCCAACAGTTCCACATTATCACAAAGACGAGGCTGCACTAGATATTTTAGCTTCTCTGATGGGAGATGGCAATGGTTCTATTTTCTATAAAAACTTTGTAAAAAATGAAAAAGCAATACAAGCTGGAGTTCAACACCCATGTAGAGAACTGTCTGGGGAGTTTCAATTCATTGTTCTTTCCTATCCAAAATTTGGAGAGGACGAAAGACTTTACTTTAACGACATAGAATCTCAAATTAGATCTACCATTTTAGATTGGGAAGAGCAAGGTTTTACAGATGAGGAGCTATCTATGGTGAAAACAAAAATAGAATCAGAAATTTTAAATAGTAAGATGTCGCTATCATCAAAGGTTAATTCTATTTCATCATGGGAATGGCTAGGAAAAGGAAAATATAATATAACATCTGAAATGAAAAGATATAATAATGTAACAAGAGAAGATGTTATGAGAGTATATAAGCAATACATAAAAAACAGAAATGCTGTAATAATGAATGTAAGCCCTAAAAATCCTTTTTCAGATGAAGAATTAGTATTGGAGAGTTTTAACCCAAACTCTAATTTAATATTGAAAGAAGATCCTCAATACAAAGGCTTAGTCTATAAAAAATCAGAAGGTGAATATGATAAGTGTTGTCGATCTGAACAACCTGAACCTAAAACACCAAAAGCTCCTAACATACCTGATTATTACAAATCAGAATTTAATAATGGAATAAAAATAATAGGTACAGAATATTCAGAGTTACCAAAAGTATTTATCCAAATAAAGATAGATGGCGGGAATTACTTAGAAGATAAAAAGAAATTAGGTCTTTCTGGAATCACAGCTGAACTTATGAATAAAAGTACTGTAAACTTCAGTACTGAAGAAATGGAGAAATCTTTATCAAAACTAGGGTCTGAAATTTCCTTTTCTTCTAGCGGAAATTCTACTACAATTTTTGTCTCTTCATTCACAAAAAAAATTGATGAAACTTTAAAATTACTAGAGGAGAAACTATTTAATCCTAACTTTAATAAAGATGAATTAAAAACAATAAAAAAACAACAAGTAGAGTTTTTAAATTCTCAAGAAAAATCTGCACAATATATAGCTTCAAACAAATTTAGGGAAGTACTATTTGGTAATACTCCAGACGGATATACACCATCGGATAAAACTATTAATAAAATAAAAATAAAACATGTTGAAGAGTTTTATAATAGCTATTACTGTCCATCTGTAAGTACAATTACTGTAGTCGGGGATATTTCAAAAGAGGACATCCTAAATAAATTATCATTTTTAAAGGATTGGAAGAATAAAGAAAGTTTTGAAATACTAAATAAATTTGAATATCCTGAAGATGGTCCTACACAAATCTATCTAATAGATAAACCAGGAGCAACTCAGTCAGTTATATATATGGGACATAAATCTAATAAATATGATGTGGATGGAGAATACTTTAAATCTAGAATAATGAACTATCCACTTGGAAGTGGAGCTTCAGCAAGATTATTTCTAAATCTTAGAGAAGATAAGGGATACACATATGGAGTATATTCTTTCTTTAATGGTTCAAAAAATAACGGTACATTTACTATATTTTCCTCAGTAAAAACAGATGTAACTGACAGTGCATTAGTTGAAATATTGTCTGAAGTTGAAAATTATGTATCAGATGGAATAACAAACGAAGAATTACGTTTTACTAAGAGCTCATTACTTAATGCGGACGCATTAAAATACGAATCCCCTATGCAGAAACTTGGATTTCTCAACAGAATACTAAACTATGATCTAGATAAAAGTTTTATCAAAAAACAGGCAAATATTTTAAATTCAATTACAAAAGATGAGATAAATTTATTAGTAGAAAATAACATTAAAAAAGATAACATGCAGATTGTTATAGTTGGGAACTCTTATTTAATAAAAAAGAAGTTAGAAAACTTAACGTCTAAAAATGGTATTAGATATAATTATAAAATTAAAGAAATAAAATAATGAGAAAAATAATTTTAAGCTTACTTATAACTTCAATTAGTTTTGTTAGTTTCTCACAATCTAAAAATGTTCAGAATGCATATAATGCTTTTAGACAAGAGAAAGACAATGTAAAAACTAATATCTCCGAAGCTAAATATTTTATTGACTTAGCACATCAACATGAGTCTACCTCTAATGACCCTAAAATGTGGAACTATAGAGCTAAAATATATAAGGAAATAATAACAAATCACTCCGAATTAGATGAAAACGCTGTCTTTGAAGCTACTGAAGCACATATAAGATGTTTAGACAGAGACAAAAAGGGGAGGATAGTAGTAAGAAAATGGACTAGAGAAGAAGAAGTGTTGAATGGACTTGTAAACTGTGGAATCAATCTGTTTAATAGTGGTCTCGTTGATTATAATAATCAGAATTTTGCTAACGCTATAAAAAAGTGGAATGAAATCTTTAGAATCATCCCACTAGATAAAGACAATTTATTGAAAAGACAAAATATTGTAGCTGATGTTCTTTACAAAAACATGTATCTAGCTTCTGTACCATTAGAAGATGAAAAATCACAAATTGAATATCTTCAAAAATCAATAGATTTAAATACTAATGATCCAGAAATTTATAATTACATGAGTTTAGTTTACTTAAAAAAAGAAGAATTTCAGAAAGCACTTAACTATATTCAACAAGGATTAGAAAAATTTCCGTCAGAAATTAATCTAATTAACCAAGAAATTGATTTACTTATGAAAATGGGATCTTCTTCTGAGGATATAATCAAAAAATTAACTGACGCTATAGATATTGACAATTCAAATGAAATACTCTATATCATAAGAAGTCAGATGTTTAAAGAAATTGGCAAAATAAATGAGGCAGAATCAGATCTTTTGGAAGCCTTAGATATTAATTCAGAATCAATAACAGCAAATAATCAGTTGGCAGGTTATTATATAGATCTTTACAATGAACTTAATGATGAATATAAAGAATATCGTGGATCAAGTAGTTCAAAAATCAATTCATATAAAAAAGAATTGGTAACATTACAAAAGAAAGCATTACCTTATTTAGTTAAATATGTCGAGTTGAATCAGGAACAAACAGAAAAAGGAGAAAGTAATTATGATATTGTTTCTCTTGATGCACTTGCTCAAATCTATTATAACCTAGATATGATAGAAGAAAATAAAAAAATAAGAGATTTAATTAATAAAATTAGAGAAAATTGAAAATGAATAAAATTTTTATTATAGTTATATCAATACAACTAATTTTAACTAATAGTGTATACTGTCAAAATAAACTTGAAGTTTTACTAGGTATTGAAAAAAATGAAGTTGTAGAAAATGAAATAGAGAAAAAAACAAATAAATGTACTAAATATAGTGGGTTATTTAATTTTTATCAGGAAAAGGGAAACGGCAATTCATACATAGAGATTGACACCTCACATATTGGTAAGGAATTTATTCATTTTTGTTACATAGAAAATGGTGTATCTGACGCTTATGCAATGAAGGGTAGTTATAGAGGCTCTAAGATTATTAAAATAAATAAGTATTATGATAAAATTGAATTTACAATTGAAAATACTAAATTTTATTTTGATCCAGAAAATCCATTAGAAAGAGCGTCAAAAACTAACATTAATACACCAATAGTTGTCTCCGAAAAGATAATTGCTAAAAACAATGAAAATACAAGTTTTTTAATAAATGCTAATAATATTTTTTTGAATGAATCTTTACAACAAATTAAGTATTCATTTAATAGGAGTGGAGGGTTTAAATTAGGAAATTTAAGTAAAAAAACAAGATATCATAAAATTAGGAATTATCCTGAAAACACAGATGTAGTTGTTAATTATTACTATGAAAATAAAAATCCAACTAACAGAGGAAGCGAAGCTGTTACAGATCCTAGAAACGTATCAATCAAAGTACAGCATAGTTTAATTCAAATGCCAGATGATAAATATGTTCCAAGAAAAGATGATACAAGAGTTGGATATTTTACAACTAAATCTAACAATATGACTAGTCTTTATAGACTAAACTATAGAGATTTTATTAATAGATGGAGACTTGAGAAAAAAAATCCAGAACTTGACAAATCAGAGCCAGTAAAACCAATAGTATGGTGGATAGAAAATACAACACCTTATGAACTTAGAGATGTAATTAAAAAAGGAGTTGAACAATGGAATTTAGCATTTGAAGAAGCTGGATTTATAAACGCTATTCAAGTTAAAATACAACCAGATTCTGCAGAATGGGATGCTGGAGATATTAGGTATAATGTTCTTAGATGGACATCATCACCAAATCCACCATTCAGTGGTTATGGACCATCTTTTGTGAATCCAAGAACTGGAGAAATATTAGGAGCAGATATTATGTTAGAATGGACTTATATTACTAACAGAATTTTCCAAGATAATTTATTTAATGATAATAATCTTGAACACCATGATGAACATCAATGTTATGCTGCACATTATCAATCTATTGAAAATAATCTTGCATTAAATTATTTAGAATCTCTAAATTTATCAGAGGAAATCAAAAATGATTTTTTAAAACAATCTTTATATAGGCTAGTTCTGCATGAAGTTGGTCACACCTTAGGTCTAAACCATAATTTTAAAGGGAGTACATTACTTTCAACTGAAGAGTTAAATAATAAAAATATTGTAAATAAAAGAGGTATTTGTAATTCTGTAATGGAGTATCCTGCGATAAATATTGCTGAAAAGATCGAGAATCAAGGTCTATATTTTGATATTAAACCTGGATTATATGATACTTGGGCAATACAATTTGGATATACTAGTTTTTTAGATTCTTTAAGCGAAAAAATAGGGTTAAATAAAATCCTTTCAAGATCAACAGAAAAAGAATTAGCGTTTGCAAATGACGCTTTTGATATGCGAAGACCAGGTAAAGGAACAGATCCAGACGCAATGATTTATGATTTATCTAGTGATCAATTAAACTTTTCAATACAGAGAATTAAACTAGTACAAAGATTACTTGAAAATTTGAAAGAAAATTATAAATCTAAAAATGATACATATGATGATTTATTTAGAGCTTACAGAACTTTAGTATACTCTTATTTTCAATCATTAGAAGTGGTTTCTAGACAAATTGGAGGTGTTAAGGTGGATTTATCACATATATCCCAAAACTCTCCAAAAAAACCTTTTGAAAGTGTTGACAAAGAAACACAAAAACAATCGATGGAGATTATTGCTAAATATGGATTTAGCGACAATGCTTTAATAGGAATTGATATCATACCTTATTTACAAAGACAAAGAAGAGGATTTACAATATCTGAAGACCCTCAGGTTCATGAACGAATTTTAAGATATCAAAATAGAATTCTTGATCAATTACTACATCCAAATGTTTTAAATAGAATGACTAATTCAACACTATATGGTAATGAATATGATATAACAGAATTTATGATTGATTTAAGAAAATCAATCTTTGATAAAGATTTCAACACAAGTGTTAGTAGTATAAGACAATACCTACAGATAAGTTATGTAAATAGATTAATTAGGATAATTGATAATAAATCTAAGTTTGACTTAATCTCTAAATCTAAAGCTCATTATAATTTAGAATGGTTAAAAAATAATCTGAATACAAATGCAGGTAATTTATCTTCAAAACAACATAGAGATTATTTAATATATTTAATCGAATCAGCCATAGAACTATAGAGTAGGGTTAATATACATTTTGTATATTAATTAAAATCTTCTATTTAACATAATATTAATTATATTCCAAATTACTTTCTATCTATTATTGAAATTAATGATAATAAAATAATACCACCTTGAACATAAAAATTAACATAATTTAATTCCATATTAATATCAGTCATTAAATAGAAAACATAAATATTTAAAATTCCTGTAAAAATAAAAGATAGATTTGTTAAAAGATATACTCTATCAATTTTTATATTTGAAATAATTAAGCCTAATAAACCAATAAGAATATTAGAAACAGAAATAAGTTTAACCAACAGATCTGTAACAATATTATAATCTATATGATTATTAATACTTTCAGGTCTAAGATCTTTGGTTGTAAGAAAAACAAAAAACCCTGATATGAGAAATATAATACTTATTAATCTTAATGACACAGAACTAATAATATAATTTTTTGAATTTGATTGCATTAATTAAGCAAAAAAAAAGTCCTAACTAATGTTAGGACTTTTTGGTTAAAATAAATTACTTATTTTTTAACATAGGTAATCCAGTCTTAGAATTTTCAATTACTTGTTTTCCTGAAGGTAAATCACATCCAGTAGATCTTTTATCTTTAGAAAAAAAGTAGATAGTTTGAACTCTTCCTGTTGATTTTAAAGTAACATCTTTTGAATTTAGATAGTAAGTGTTACCTTTTGAATTTGTGTGCTCGTAAGCCATAATAATTAATTTTTTGGTTAATAATTTATTTTTACGGTATAAATATAGAAAAAAAATATTTGAAAATAAATTTCTTATCTAGTAAATTAAAAAACAGTGTTAATAAGTGTTTAAATAAAACATTATTGTTTCATAAATTTCTTAAACAACAAAATTATTATTATTAAGACGCTACCTAGAAGATATTTTTTAAAATACTGAAAATCAGTTATTTAAAATATTTAATATTATTTATTAAAAAAATGTTTTACTAGATAAGAACAAAAAAATCACTAGATAAATAGAGGTTAATAACTTTTAAAACTCACTAATAAAATTACATATATTAGTTCTTTTTTAATAATAAAAAATATGATTTTCTAGATAATATCTTTAATTTTGATATTAATTTATTGCGCATTTTCAAATATAAAATACAATTTATTACATTAAAATTAGTTCATATTTTCATACCTTTGAATAATAAAATTGTAAAATGAAAAACCTCATACTCACCATCTATTTAATGTTTATGTCAACAACTTATTCATTATCTCAAATTAACAAAGAATACCAATTAAATCAAGCTAACTTAAAAGTAATAAATTGGTTTAACAATGTTAATACAAGTAACTTTGAAGAAGCTTTTAAAGGATTATCTTTCGAAATTCAGTCTAAATTTGATAAAAATGACTGGATTATAGGAATGACTCAGATGATGAATAGTTTTGGAGAGTTTAGTGGAAGGAAAGAGGTGTATAGGAATTTTGTAGTAAACCCAATAGAAATAGATCCTATTTTAGGAGGTTTTCCAGATGGATATTATGCTGAATTTAAATATGAAAGCAGTTACAAAAACACTATAAATCATTTAGAAACAATTATACTACATCAAAATAATAAAAGTAAATGGAAAGTCTTAGATTATAGCTACGAATTTAAGGAAAAAAGTTATAAAGAAGATTAATATTACCTAATTAAAAGAATGTTTCCTACTAAATATTGTGGTTTATTGTCATTAGGAAGATAATAAGTTGCCATAAAGACATAAGTACCTTGTACTGCCTCTTCTCCATTTTCTAATTTTCCATCCCACTCTCCCATCTTATAATACTCTTGATAAAGATTTTTATCATTACAAATATTATTATCTGAGAAATTATCTAAATATATCATATCAGCAGATTCATAAACAACATCCCCACCCCATCTTTTATAGATCTTTATACTAAAATCCATAAAATCACCTAATCCTGTTAAATAAAAATTATCATTACAATTATCTCCATTAGGTGTAAATGAATTTGGAGCAAATATCTTACTTTCTGGAATTACACATACGGAAGTAATAAAAGTGTCCGAGCATAAAGCATTATTTACTAATACTAAAGAAACATCAAAAGTTCCAGTATCTGTATATGTATGAACTGGATTTATAAATGGATCAAAACTTAGTGAAGTTCCATCTCCAAAATCCCAATAACTAAAGTCAGACAATTCATTACCATTATATAAAGACGAGTTTAAAAACTGAATCTCTCCGTTTAAAACTGAAACACAAGAGTTGATATTTGTAAAAAAAGAAGTGAAAATATTTTCATAACCTGGAATTGTTATGGTGTCTGATAAAATACACTCAGTATTTTGATCAGTAACTTCTACAGTATAATTTTTATTTACAAACGAATATATACTATCAGTTACTTGAACAGGATTTGTATTCCATTGATAAGAATAGTTACCTATTGGAAAAGTATTAACTACAGCATATCCAATTTCTCCATAACATTGTTTTTCTGAAGTACTAAAATCTAGTTCAAATGAAGGTAAAACAAATATATCAATTGTATCTATATTATCATCAGAAC
>CAJXFN010000039.1 GCA_913052655.1 uncultured Flavobacteriales bacterium
AATTAACTCTTGTATGAGGACTGTCTTACCAACTCCAGCACCTCCAAATAAACCAATTTTTCCACCTTTTGCATATGGTTCAATTAGGTCAATTACTTTAATACCTGTAAATAACACTTCAGTTGCTGTAGATAAATCCTCAAATCTAGGGGCTTCCCTGTGAATAGGAAGTCCAGAAGTTTTGTCTAAATCTTCCATTCCGTCAATTGCATCTCCAATTACATTAAATACTCTTCCTTTGATATCTTCTCCAGCTGGCATTTTTATAGGGGCTCCAGTAGCTAGAACTTCAGTTCCTCTACTGATTCCGTCAGTAGTTTCCATAGAGATGGCTCTAACAGTGTCTTCTCCAATATGTTGTTGGCATTCTAAAATTAATTTATCTCCATTCTCTCTAGTAATTTCTAATGAATCATAAATATGAGGAAGTTCAGTCGAATTATCTTCAAATATTACGTCCACTACTGGACCAATTACTTGAGAAACTTTACCAATATTTTTTGACATATTTTTCTTGTTTTAATTTTTGTAAAAAAGTCTTTAAATTACGGACGCAAATCTAATGTTTTTTATTTGTTTGAATATATAAAGTATGTAATTAAATTTATGTTTAATTTTGAACAGTTTTTTAACATAATAAATTAAGTTAGAAATTAGTGAAGATTTATAATTCTGTAGAGGAGTTTTCTCCAGATTTTAATGTGATATTTACTCTTGGTACTTTTGATGGGGTTCATATTGGACACCAATCTATTATTAAACAATTAAACGATTATGCGCATAAAAATGGAGGGGAAAGTGTTCTTCTTACTTTCTATCCACATCCAAGACATGTGTTGTTTCCAGATGATCAAAGATTGAAATTACTGAGTACAATAGAGGAAAGGTGCGAAATGTTAAAAGATTATGGGTTGAAACATTTTATTATACAAGAGTTTACTCCCGAATTTTCAAGAATAAAGTCCGTGAATTTTGTCAGAGATATTTTAGTTAATAAATTAAAGGTTCATAAATTAATTATTGGATACGATCATCATTTTGGAAGAAATAGAGAAGGTAATTTTGAGGAATTAGTTAATCTATCAAGCTTATATTCTTATGAAATTGAAAAAATAGAACCACAGAAATTTGAGGGAATAGCTATCAGTTCAACAAAAATAAGAAAAGCTATTACTGAGGATAAATTTGAAGAAGCTAAAAATTATTTAGGGAATTACTTTAATTTCAGAGGAACAGTAGTGAAAGGAAAGAAGATTGGTAAGCAAATAGGATATCCGACTGCAAACATAAAGATAGACAATAAATGGAAACTATTGCCTAATGATGGGGTGTATGCTGTTTGTGTCAATATAGGCTCAAAAGAATATAAAGGAATGATGAATATTGGGTTTAATCCAACATTTGCTTCACAAAAAAAGAGTATTGAGGTTCATATTTTAGATTTTAACTTAGATATATATGGGAAAGATTTAAAGGTGTCAGTAGTTAAAAAGATAAGGAATGAGAAGAAATTTTCATCAGTTGAAGAATTAAAAAAGGTTCTACAGGTAGATGAGAATAAAGTACGACAGTTATTAAAAATAAAAAAGATATCATAGAACTTTTTAAATTATCTTCTACAGAAGTATAAATTCACATTAAGGTTTATAATTAATTCTGTAAAACTAACTCTAAAATTTAACTTGGATTATTAATATAATGTAAATATCTTTTTTTTATTAGATATTATCAAAATACTATTTATTTCACAATTTCTAATTTTGCAAATTTTAGTAAAAGTTGTTTGTTACCGAAACCGTTAAAGTATACTGTTGCTTTTTTATTTCCTCCCTCTCCTTCAATATTTATAATTTTTCCAGTGCCAAATTTAGAATGCTTTACTACTTGTCCATTCTTTAAATCAGACAGATCACTTTTGTTGATGTTGTAATTTTTTTTAGAGTTTATTTTTACAAATTTTTTTTGTACAAGTTGTTCTTTGTTTTCTGGTCTTGTTTTTACAAAAATTTCATGTGGTTTTATTTCTGTTTCATGAGATTTTGCAAAGTTCCTTCTTATTACAAATTGTGGATCTAACTCAGATAAGAACCTGCTTTCCTCAGAGTCTATGTATTGCCCCCATTTAAATCTGATGTTTGCATGAGATAAAAATAATCGTTTCTTCGCTCTTGTTATTGCAACATAAAATAATCTTCTTTCCTCTTCAAGTTCTGATTGGCTATTTCCACTCATCATAGATGGAAAAAGACCTTCTTCCATTCCTACAACAAAAACATGTGGAAATTCTAGTCCTTTTGAAGCGTGAATAGTCATTAGTGTTACTTTGTTGTAATCTTCTTTCTTTTCATTGTCAGAATCTGTTAATAGAGCTACATCTTTCATGAATTCTGATAAAATAGGAGACAACTCTCCATCATAATTTTCAGTAAAGTCTTTGATTCCGTTTAACAACTCTTGTATGTTTTCAAATCTACTGATACCCTCTGGAGTTTTGTCTGAATTTAACAAAGAAAAGAGTCCAGAAGATTTAGTGATAATCTCTGCGACATCATAGGCATCTTTTGTTTCTATTTGAGCAGAAAAACTTTTAATTAAAGTTTCGTATTCAGCAAGTTTTTTTCTAGTTCCAGAATTAATTTTTAGGTTTAAATCTTCAATTTTTGATATTATATCCCAAATAGAAGTGTTATTTTCATTTGAGGCAATAATTAATTTCTGTATTGTTGTCGCTCCTATACCTCTAGCTGGATAATTAATAGTTCTTTTTAAAGCTTCTTCATCATTAGGGTTTATAGACATTCTAAAATATGATAATAAATCCTTCACTTCTTTTCTCTGATAAAAAGAAAGTCCTCCATAAATTTTATAAGGAATTCCTGTTTTTCTAAGAGACTCTTCTAAAGCTCTTGATTGTGCATTTGTTCTGTATAATATTGCGAAATTATTATAATTATCATCAGATAGTAATTCTTTAATAGTATTTGCAACTAATCTCCCCTCATCATTATCGGTCGAGGATTCGCAAATAATAATTTCATCACCAATTTTATTGTTAGTCCAAACGTCCTTTTCTATTTGTTTCTCATTATGTTTTATAAGAGAGTTTGCGGCTTCTACTATGTTCTTAGTAGATCTATAGTTTTGTTCTAATTTATAAAGTTTATAATCAGGATAATCTAATTTAAAATTTAAAATATTCTGAATGTTAGCTCCTCTAAAAGCATATATAGATTGTGCGTCATCCCCTACAACACATATGTTTTCGTTTAAAGCGGCAAGTTTTTTTATTATTAAATATTGTATGTGATTTGTATCTTGGTACTCGTCTACTAAAATATATTTAAATTGATTTTGATATTTATACAGAGACTCTGGAAAATCTTCTAATAGTTTGTAAGTTTTTATTAGTAAATCATCAAAGTCCATTGCTCCAGATTTAAAGCATCTTTGTACATATAAATGATAGATTCTTCCAAACTCAGTTCTCTTAGCTTTTTGGTCTGTTTGCGTAAGTTCAGGATAGTTTTTATATCTATCAGGGGTTATAAAATTATTTTTTAGAGATGATATTCGATTTTGAATTGTTCCAACTTTGTAAATGTCTTTATCTAGATTTAATTCTTTTATAATACTTCTGATAAGACTTTTTGAGTCGGCAGTATCATAAATAGTAAAGTTCCTAGGATAGTGAATCTTCTCAGATTCGATTCTTAGTATTCTCGAAAAAACAGAATGAAAAGTTCCCATCCATAGGCTTTTTGATTTATTTCCTCCAACAATTTTATCAATTCTTTCTTTCATCTCCTTTGACGCTTTGTTTGTAAAGGTAAGAGCTAGTATATTAAAGGGGTTTACTCCATGCTTTAGAAGGTGTGCAATTTTGTAGGTGAGAACACGCGTTTTTCCAGATCCAGCTCCTGCAATAACCATGCTAGATCCCTCTGTTTGTTCAACGGCTTTTCTTTGATCGTTATTTAAATCTTGTAAATAATTGGACATTGACTTTTTATAGGATTTCAAATGTAAGGAAATCTATTAACTCTAAGCTCCTTTATCAATTTTTTTTTGTACTTTTGCATATTGGCTTTGCTAGATATATGAGTATATTTTTAAATAAAATTGTTAATAACATAGGTGGATCTTTTTCAAAGTTTCTAGCTTTTATTTCTACACTTTCTGTGTATTTAGTTTTAGTGTTTTTTACTATTGATTTAACAGCTATTAGCTCTGGTGTTAATATTGCCAATTCTGATGAAGATCCAAATGGAGATGAAATTTATACATCTAGTTTAAGTTTCATAGAAGATTTTCAGAATAATACTGCTTGTAATTTAAGTTTAGTATCATTATCAAATGTTCAGTGTTATGGATCGAATGATGGAGTTATCACAGTAGAAGTGGATAGTGGAGGAGGAGTTTATCATTATTTTTTAGAGATGTACAATTCTAGTTTTCCATTAAATGGAGGCTGGCAATCTGTTGGTCAAGTTCCTGCTCCTGGACAGTACACTGCAGTAACTATAGTTCCTTTTACAAGTTTGCCAGCTGACACTTTTAGAGTCATTTTAGAAGATACTGCAAATCAATGTTATGACACTATTGGATATCCGTTTATTTCTCTAGTGATAGAAGAGCCACCTCAAATAATAAATTCAGAAATTATTCAATCTTCAACAACTCCTTTGATAAGTGATGGATCTATAAATATATTCCCTAGTGGTGGTATTATGCCATATACATTTAATTGGACAGGACCAAATGGATATTCATCAGTTAGTCAAAATATTAATAATTTATTTTCAGGAACTTATTTTCTTGAAATTACAGATTCTGTAGGTTGTATTTTTTATGATACAATAATTGTTAATGCAAATCAGGCATGTGGATTAGGAGTTTTTAGTTCTGTTTCTCCTATATGTTATGGTGATGCTAACGGACAGATTGTGGTGAATTCTGTTTTTGGTTCTGCTCCATTTACATATCAATTAGAGGTTCAAGATTCAATAACTTTGAGTTGGAATGGAGTTACTAGCATAATCATAACAGATACATTTTTCACTTTTAGTAACCTGTATGGTGGAGTTTATAGATATACAATAATAGATGATTTTGGATGTTCTTCCTCTTCACCCCCAATAAATGTTCAAAATCCTACTCCAATTACTACTAATAATAATATTGTTTTTACAACTTCTTCAACAAGTTGTAATGGACAAATTAATTCTATTATAAATGGAGGAGTAGCTCCAATTAATCATTTTTGGACTGGTCCTTCAGGTTTTGTATCTAATTCTCCTAATTTGACTAATTTGTGTGTAGGGACTTATTGCGATAGTATTGTAGATGCGAATGGATGTAATGTTGTTAAATGTGATGTTGTAGATTTTGAACCCCCATGTAGTCCTGAGGTGGAAGTTACAAATATTTTCTGTGATGATGATAGTAGTGGTATTGCAATTGTGACAAAAACAAATAATGCATACCCACTATTTATATGGTCAAACTCCAATGGAGATACCTTGAGTTCAGATACATTTGCTTTAAATTTACCTGAAGGAGTTTATACGTTTAATGCTTTCAGCTTAGGAGTTCCTAATGCATGTCCAGATACTACCATTTCTTTTTCAATTGTAACTCCAGAAATAAATGTGTTTTCCTTGTATGGAGACACAATTTGTGAAGGTTATGAAACCGCATTTTCCTTAGAGACAATTAATACAGATACTGCATTTATTTACAGAGCAGTCATTGGTACAGATATATTCTATGTTGGAGACACCTCTATTTCTTACCCAGCAGGATGGTATTCTTACATGATTGAAGTAGATACAGGAAATGGATTTTTAACTTGTGTTTCTAATCAATACATTCAGATTCTTGAGAATGAATTAAGCATAGATTCAATTAAAATTGTAGATGAAATTTGTGCTACAAGTCTTGGCAGCATTGAAGTTTTTGCTTCTACTAATTTTTTACCATTAAATTATACATTAGACTCCTTCTCTCAAATGATGAATTTGTTTGACGAACTGAGTGAAGGTAGTTACAATATTTCTGTATCTGATGATTTGAATTGTATTGTATCTCTAGATTCTATTTTAGTTAATTTGAATACTAATATTATTTTAGACATTGATTCATCTTTAGAAACATGTAGATTAGATGATGGTTCGATTACTTTGTTTCTACAAAATGGATTTGGAGGATATCAATATTCTATTGATAGTGGAGCTACATATTCTGGTACTATTTATTCAGATACACTTATGATAGATTCATTATCCGAAGGAAATTATTATTTGATTGTCAGAGATGATTCTTTGTGTACATATAATTACGGAAATATTTACATTGGAAAAACTCCAAATCCAAAAATTGATTCTGTGATTACAAAAAATGAAAGTTGTTGTGGATTTGATGGTGAAATATCAGTGTTTTCTACTCTTTCAAATTCTATAGGTATATATACCATTGATACTTTTAATACAGATCAGATTTCTAATATCTTTGATTCCCTTTCAAGAGGAACTTATTTGATTTATATTGAAGATACAAATGCTTGTTTGGATAGTATTGAAATTATTTTAGAAGCCGATTCTACTCCAAATATTAATTTAACTGTTGGTGTAACAGATGTTGTATGTAATGGAGATTCTAATGGAACATTCAAGGTGTATTATCCAGATAATTGTTATACTTACAAATTACATAGGTATACTTTCTTCACTCCACAACTTGTACTTGATACAGGAGTTTATTTTAATAACCTAATCTCTGGGTTTTATGGAGTTATCGCGACTTCAAATTCTGGTACGTGTATAGATTCTTCTACTGTTAAATTTATTGATGAACCTAGTCCAATTTTCTTTGATTTACCTGTAATAAATCCGGTTAGATGTATTTTGGATGATTCTTGTAATGGTTCTATCTATTTGCCTAATACACCATCTGGAGGAATTTCTCCATATTATTATTATTTAAAAGATTTAGATGAGAATGTACCTTTAGGAGTTTTGTTATCATATGATACTTTATATTCGCTTTGTAATTCTAATTATGAAATACAAATAGTAGACGCTAATGCTTGTGTAGTTTCTGATACTATCGTTATTGCTGATTCTAGTTTAAAGATCGATTCTTTTAATGTGCAGTCTATAAGTTGTTTCAATGGAAATGATGCAGTAGTTGAGATTAGTGGTATAGGAGGTGTTCCAGGTTATTCATATTTGTGGTCTACATTTGATACAACTAAAGTTATTGACAGTGTAAGTAAAGGATGGTATTATGTAAGTATTACAGATTCTGTTAATTGTTTTGTGTCAGATAGTATATTTATTGATCATCCAGACACTTTACAGTTTGATATTATAAGTAAAAAACCGGAAACATGTATGGGGGTGTCTTATGATGGAGAGATTCATTTAGAAATTATAGGCGGTACTCCTCCTTATAATCATCTATGGGATTCTTATTCAGGATTTTCTGGAAATTCAGGTGGTGGATTTGGAGATACTATATTTAATTTAACTTATGATACTATTTTTATTGATGTTACAGACGCAAATTTCTGTAGTGCTTCTCCGGTATGGGTAACTCAAAGTGTAACTATTGTAGATGCTTTAAATGCATCAAACCCACTATCGTTTGACACTATTGTTTTTTCTACAGATCCTTTGTGTTTTGGATCTAATAATGGATTTATTGATATAGATTTAAATGGAGGAGATCTGCCTGTGCAATTTTCAATTGATAGTATGAATACATGGTCTTTATTAGATTCTTTTACAAACTTAAACTCCGGAAAGTATAATATTTATGTAATGGATACTTATGGATGTTTGGATAGTTCTATAATTAATATTAATCAGTACGATGAAATTATTATTCATCATGATTCTATAAAAAACATAAGTTGTTTTGAAGGAAGTGATGGTTATTTGTCAATTTCTGTAATGGGTGGAGTTTCTCCATATAATTATTTATGGCTTCCAACTTTAGAAACAACAAGTTCAATCTCTAATTTATATGCTATTCCTCATATCGTTAAGGTGACAGATTCTGCTTTTTGTACACAAATTGATACTATTGATTTGGTAGAATTAACAGATCCGATCCAAACTCAATCTTCAATAATTAATATTGTTAGCTGTTATAATGGTAGTGATGGTGTACTAACAACAACAGCAATTGGGGGTATGCCAGAGTATAGTTATATATGGGTGGACATTAATCTAGATACTGTTTCAATGTCTCAAAATGCAAGTGGGCTTTCTGCTGGAAGTTATTTGGTTTATGTTTCGGATAGTTTTAATTGTGGACCTGCTACTGATACCATTGTAATGAAACAATCACCTGAGATAACAATTGATGTTATTAATATATTAGATAATATTTGTTATGGAGATAGATTGGGTGAATTTACTTTTAATGTAAATGGAGGTTATCCTTCATATACAATTTATATTTCAGATAATCAATCCTCTATATATTCTTCAATTAGTAACACTATATCTGAATTGCCTGCTTCAGATTATGCTGTTTGGGTAGTAGATGCTAATAATTGTTATTCTGATACACTATCATCTGTAAAATTAGGAGAACCAGGTAGGATACAAATTCAAAAGAATATTTCTAACTTGAGTTGTTTTAAGTCAGGTGATGGAATAATGGAGATTAATTTATTAAGTGGAAAACCACCATATAATTATTATGTAGAACACGATGGAAATCTAGTACAACAAGGTCAAGTGAATCAATTGGATCCATTTGTAGTTTATGATTTAGATGCGGAGGAATATTTAGTTTCTGTGACCGATTTTAATAATTGTGATGTAGATTCTGTACTCGAAATTCTAGAGCCAAATCAAATAATTGCGGATTTTATTACAGTATCTGATTTTGGAAGAGAAACATTTGTTTTTCAAGCAGAAAACAGTTCGCTTGGAGGACATTTGTATTTTTGGGATTTTGGTAATGATTCTACTAGAACACTCACTTTTTTACAGGAAGTTCAAATGAGTTATATTAATCAAGGAGAGTATGAGGTTATGATGGTGGCTCATGATAGTATATTGGGAAATTTATGTAATGATACTATTGTAAAAGTTATAGATGTAGAAGGTTATGATTTATCTAATGTATTTACTCCAAATAACGATGGTGTAAATGATTTGTTCCATTTTAATGAATGGATGTTGAATGGGATTTATGTTGAGATTTTTAATCGTTGGGGGGAAAGAATTTATCATTGGGATGACATAAATAAAGCTTGGGATGGTAGAGGTTATAATGGTAGAGAAGCAGAAGAAGGAGTTTATTTTTATAGAATGACAGCTACTGGAATAGATGGCTCTCATTTTGAGGAAAATGGAAGTGTTACATTGATTCGTTAAATAAACGTATAACATAATTTGACACATTATATATAAGAAAGATAATTATTTGTAAATTTGTAAAAAATTAAATTATGAGAAAATTACTTGTATTATTAGCAGGGCTTTGGAGTTTTATGTCTTTTTCACAACAATCTGAATGGGAGTTTTATAAAGACATTGATGGTGTAAAATTTGAAACTAGAACGATCGAATGTTCTGGTAATGAATTGCTTACATTCAGAATTTCAAACATGAATGATTATTCTGTTAATGTTCTCTGGAAGGAGGAAGTATGGATGGACGGTATCTGTAAACAAAAAGGAGATTCTGTTGAAGATGAAAGGGAATTAAGACTTCTTTCAGGAGAAATCAAGGAGGGTACTTGTGACTTTAAAGAGAGTTTTTATATAGGATCAAAAGTAAAAAGGGGTTCTCGTGTAATGATACTAACTCACTTTGATTTAAAAAACATAACAGTTTCAAAATAATAGATTGTAAACATTAGAATATGAGAAAATTATACAGTTTTATAATAGCGATATTAGTAAGTGGAAGTATTTCTGCTCAGTGTACAGTATTTGGAGTTAACTATATTTGGCCAGATACTACAAATGTAAATGGTTGTTTTCAATTAGGTGACACATTAGTTATTGACGCTTTTACTACACAACAAGCAACCCTCTTAGATAACGACTTTGAGTTAGGTACATTTGGAAATGGTTGGCAAACAGGACTATCAGCAAATGTAGTTTTAAATGACCCTACCCATTGCGCTTGGCCCCCTCCAGCAAACCCTGTACCAAACAATGCTTATGTTTGGATGGGTAATGCTGCGGCTCACCCAAGAAATTTAACTTCTGTTGATTTTGATTTAACACAGTGTAGTAATTTACAATTCGACATGAAATATGCTACACAATCTCAAGCTGGTCCCTGTGAAGGTCCGGATTTGTATTGTGAGGGAGTTAGAATACAATATTCAACTGATGGAGGTGTTACCTGGTTCAACTGGGACAATACACCTGAACAACCATGGACACCACCTGGATCCGGTCAACCAAATGCATTAACCGGAAATTGTGCAACTCATCCTGTTTATGCATATAACGGTTTAGGTTACTGGGATCCAGATACAAACAATGTAGGTGGTTCTGCAGCTAGCCCATATGTTAATTGGTTTACAGTGAACATAGCACTGCCTCTAGCGGCTAAGACAACATCTACTAGGATTAGATGGATACAGCTTTCCTCTTCTTCAAACGCGTTTGACCATTGGGGATTAGATAATGTTAGTATAGATTGTCAGACTTATTCACCTGCAAATTTCACTTGGTCTGGAGGAGCTGCTGTGGATACTATTCAACCTAATTTACCTTATGGAGGTCAACATTTGTTAATTCCTGACCAACTAGGAACATACGAATATGTTGTAACAATGGTTGATAGTACACCTATGACTAACAACGGACAGCCTCAGCCTGACATTTGTCATGATACTGTAAGATTTGTTGGTTTGGCTAATTTTGATCATAATGTAGTGAATGTAAGTTGTTATAACGGAAATGACGGAGTTATTACTCTAGATCAGCTGGATAATTCTATCTCTATTTATAGTTTTTATATTAATGGAGTTTTAAATACAAATCCACAACCACTAGATACAGTTTTTGATAACTTATCTGCTGGAGTATATGGTATTTCTATCTCAGATAATGGAAATTGTGTAATAACCGATTCATTCACAGTATATGAACCAAATTTTCCATTACAACTTTCAAGTTATTCTGGCGTAATTAATTGTAACGGAACCTCTGATGGATCAGCTTACGCTACAACTATTGGAGGTACTCCACCTTACTCATATGAGTGG
>CAJXFN010000040.1 GCA_913052655.1 uncultured Flavobacteriales bacterium
GCAGATTTTTCAAATAGATTTAGAAATGTAACTCATGTACAAATGGACGCTTTATCTTCTAATGGAATGTTAGAAGCTAACTTAGAAAATTTTGGTGTAAGAGCTTTACCAACTTATCACTTTGATAAAGCAGAAGTAATTGTATCATTTGGAGCAGATTTTATGGGTAATTGGGGTGATCCTGATAATGAGAAAAAATATTCAAAAAGGAGAAATCCTAAACTTGGAAATATGTCTAAACATTATCAAATAGAATCTACTTTAACACTTACAGGTTCTAATGCGGATGAAAGAATACAAATAAAACCATCAGAACAAGCAGGCTTATTGTATAATTTATATGATGCTTTAAGTGGAGCTGAAGCAGATAAAAGAATCGCTAAATTGGTTTCTTCTCTGAAAAATGCAAAATCCTCAATTGTAGTTTGTAACTCAAATAATAAAGAAGTTCAGCTGTTAGTAAATGCTATTAATAATAAATTAGGAAACTATAATTATACAGTGGATATGGGCAATCCATCTTACCTCAGAAAGGGAAATGATGAGAGTGTTGCTCAATTAATTACTGATATGAATGATGGAAAGATAGATGCTATTATTACATATAATACAAATCCAATTTATACATTAGTAAATGCTGATGAGTTTAATAAAGGATTGTCAAAAGTTGGATTAAAAGTATCTACATCCTTATTTATGGATGAAACTTCATCAAAAATGGATTATGTTTGCCCTGACAATCACAATTTAGAAAGTTGGGGAGATGCAAATCCATCAAATGGTGAGTATACTCTAATGCAACCTACAATTAATCCATTGTTTAATGGAAGACAATTCCAAGATTCTTTACTTACTTGGCTTGGATCTTCAGAAACATATTATGATATACTAAAGAATTCATATTCTTCCTGGGAAGAAAAGCTCCATGATGGTTATTTTATTGAAGATAAAGTAGACTATTCTTTAAACTCAAAATTTTCAGCTCCTTCATTTTCTATTCCCTCAACTAAAGGAATTGAATTTGAGATATCTGAGAAAATTTCTATGGGTGATGGAACACAATCTAACAACCCATGGCTACAAGAACTGCCGGATCCATTATCTAGAGCAAGTTGGGATAATTATCTGACTATGTCTGCTTCAACTGCTCGCGATTTGGGAGTTAAAAATTGGAATGTTTCTAATGGCGCGTTAAATGGTAGCTTGGTAAATATTACTATTGGAGATAAATCCCTAAAGAATGTTCCTGTAATGATTCAACCAGGACAAGCGATCGGAACTGTATCTTTATCTGTAGGATATGGAAGAACACATGCTGGGAAATGTGGAAATGGAGTAGGACATAATGCATATCCGTTATTAAATGGAGGGATAGCAGAAATTACTGTAGTAGAAGGTACTCATGAATTTGCTGCGGTTCAACTACATCATACTATGATGGGTAGAGAAATTGTAAAAGAAACAACTTTAGCAGATTTTATAAATGATCCATCCTCAGGAAATCATAGGGAAAAATATTATACTCATGATGGTCCAAAAACTTCTGATCAAGTTACACTTTGGGATGAACATGATCATGAAACAGGTCATTTCTGGAATATGTCTATTGATTTATCACTTTGTTCAGGATGTGCTGCTTGTGTTGTTTCGTGTCATGCAGAAAATAACGTTCCAGTTGTAGGAAAAGAAGAAGTTAGAAAATCAAGAGATATGCATTGGTTGAGAATTGATAGATATTTCTCATCTGAAATGACAAAAGAAAGATCTGAAAAAGAAAAAATTTCAGCAATAGATATGTATTCTGAAATGGAAGATCCCTCTGAGAATCCAGAAGTTGTTTTCCAACCAGTTATGTGTCAACATTGTAATCATGCTCCTTGTGAAACAGTTTGTCCTGTAGCCGCGACAACACATAGTGCTGAGGGACTAAATCATATGACTTACAATAGATGTGTTGGAACAAGATATTGCGCTAACAATTGTCCATATAAAGTGAGAAGATTTAACTGGTTTAAATACGCAAATAATGACAAATTTGATTATAATATGAATGATGATTATGGTAAAATGGTTCTAAATCCTGACGTAGTAGTAAGATCTAGAGGGGTCATTGAAAAATGTAGTATGTGTATTCAAAAGATTCAAGAAGTCAAACTAAATGCTAAAAAATCAGGATCAAAAGTCAAAGATATTGATGCGCAAACTGCATGTTCATCAGTGTGTTCTACAAACGCGATTATTTTCGGAGACTCAAACGATTCGTCACATGAAATTTATAACTTAAAAAATGATCCTCGTAAATATGATTTACTTGATCATTTAAATGTTGCTCCATCTGTATTTTATCAAACTAAAGTTAGAAATAAATCTTAATTTAAATCTATGCAAAAAGAAGCTGAAATTAGAGATCCATTAATACTAGGTAAAAAATCCTATCATGATATTACATTAGATGTGTCTAAACCTGTTGAAGGAAAAGCAAATAAATATTGGTGGATTCTTTTTTCCATATCTTTTATAATGTTTATTTGGGGTGTTTTATCCATGGCCTACACTATAGGTACAGGTATTGGTTCTTGGGGTCTTAATAAGACAGTTAATTGGGCTTGGGATATTACAAACTTTGTATGGTGGATTGGTATAGGTCACGCCGGAACTTTAATATCCGCTGTATTGTTGTTGTTTCGTCAAAAATGGAGGATGTCTATAAATAGATCTGCAGAAGCGATGACTATTTTTGGAGTTGCACAAGCAGCTTTGTTTCCTTTAATACATATGGGAAGACCTTGGTTAGCTTACTGGGTGTTTCCAATACCTAACCAATTCGGTTCATTGTGGGTAAATTTTAATTCACCATTATTATGGGATGTTTTTGCCATTTCAACATATTTTTCAGTATCAGTTGTGTTTTGGTATATTGGTCTTATCCCTGATTTTGCTATGTTGAGAGATAGATTTAATGAGAAAACTGCCCCAATGAAAAAGAAATTATATTCTTTTTTATCATTTGGATGGAGTGGAAAAGCTAAACATTGGCAAAGATTTGAAGAGGTTTCATTAGTACTAGCTGGATTAGCAACACCACTTGTGTTTTCAGTTCACTCTATTGTATCGATGGACTTTGCAACTTCTGTTATTCCAGGTTGGCACACTACTATTTTCCCTCCTTACTTTGTTCTTGGAGCTTTATTTTCTGGATTTGCAATGGTAGAAACACTTTTAATTATTATGCGAAAAGTGGTTAATATGGAAGCTTATATTACTATAAAACATATAGAATATATGAATATTATAATTCTGTTAACAGGTTCATTAGTAGGAACAGCGTATATCACAGAATTATTTATGGCATGGTATTCAGGGGTAGAGTTTGAACAGTATGCTTTCTTAAATAGAGCTACTGGTCCATATTGGTGGTCGTATGCAATAATGATGGGGTGTAATGTTTTAACTCCTCAATTATATTGGATTAATTCAATAAGAAAGAGTTTTATAGCTACTTTTATTTTATCAATTTTTGTAAATATTGGTATGTGGTTTGAGCGTTTTGTAATTATTGTTACGTCATTGCATAGAGATTTTTTACCGTCATCGTGGTCGATGTTCTCCCCTTCTTTAATTGATATTGGAATTTATTTAGGAACAATTGGATTTTTCTTTGTACTCTTCTTATTGTATGCAAGGACATTTCCTGTAATAGCACAAGCCGAGTTAAAAACAATTGTAAAATCTTCAGGTTCTGAATATAAAAATAAAAATAATGAGTAGAAAAACTGTATACGGAATTTTTGATGATGAAGAAGTTTTACTGAATTCAGTAAAGGAAATCAAATCAAACAACATAGATATAAAAGAAGTTTACACCCCATTTCCAGTACATGGACTAGACAAGGCCCTTGGGTTGAAAGAAACAAGAATGGCTATTGCTGCATTTGTTTATGGTTGTTTAGGAATAACATTTGCTGGACTTATGATTTATAATATTATGATTATTGATTGGCCAATGAATATTGGAGGTAAACCAAATTTTACATTTTATCATAATGTACCTTCATTTGTTCCTGTAATGTTTGAATGTACAGTTTTGTTTGCCGCTCATTTAATGTCTATTACATATTTAATTAAATGTGGACTGTTTCCTGGTGCTAAATCAGAAAATCCAGATCCTCGAACAACTGATGATAAATTTTTAATTGAATTTGAATTAGAAGGAAGTACAAAAAAAATTAAGGATTTGCTTTCAAAGACTGGGGCCTCTGAAATTAATGAAAAATAATATGATGATGAAGAGAATTTTTTATAATATAGGAATTTTTACAGCGCTCACAATATTTCTTTCGTGTACTGATAATTCAAACAATAATCCAGGATTTGAATATATGCCTGATATGTATAGGTCGCCAAGTATAGGAGCTCAATCTGATCACAATATTGAAACCTATAACTCAAAACCAGTTGTTGGTACTGTAGCAAGAGGTAAATTGTCAACTTTTAGTTATAGTTCTTCAAATGAAGACTATTTAAAAGCTGGTTTAGAATCAACGTATCCAAATTATTTTATAAAGTCAGAAAAAACACTAGTTCAAGGAAAAAGTTTATATGAGATGATGTGTTCACATTGTCATGGAATAAATGGGGATGGTAAAGGGTCTGTTGATCATCCTGTATATTCAGCTATTCCATCTTATTCAGATTCGATTCAAATTAGAAGAACTGGTGGAAATATGAGAGATTTAAAGGAGGGGCATTTGTTTCATTCTATTACTTATGGTTTAAATGCTATGGGACCACATTCTTATTTGCTAAGTGAAGAAGAAAGATGGAAAATTGTATATTACATTCAAGAAAAATTACAAAAAAATAAATAAGAAAAACTTATAAAAAATGTTTACAATAACCAAAAATGCTAGAAATTTATCATTTGGACTAATGATAGTAGGATTAATTGCATTAATTTTAGGATTTGTCAATGACGCTCATTCCGCATGGCCAAGTTTACTGTTTAATACTTATTTTTTCTTAGGAATTTCTGTGTTTGCAGTATTTTTTATAGCTTTACAATATGTAGCTGAAGCTTCATGGTCTATTGTCTTGAAGAGAGTTCCGGAAGCTATAATATCTTTTTTACCCATCTCTGGAGTTATTATGTTGATAATTATGGTTACAGCAGTAATGCATTTTGGTGGAAATCATATTTACCATTGGATGGCTGATGGAGTGATGGATCCAAATAGTGAGAATTACGATAAAATTATAGCTGGGAAAGAAGCTTTTTTAGATACGACATTTTTCTTAGTAAGATCTGTTATATATATACTTGGTTGGGTGTATTTTGGTAGAAAATTAAAACAATTATCTCTAAATGAAGACAAACATGGAGGTATTGAAAATTATAATAAGGGATTCAGAACTTCAGCTTGGTTTATGGTCTTTTTTGCAATTACTTCATCAATTGCTTCTTGGGATTGGATTATGTCTATTGACACACACTGGTTTAGCACATTGTTTGGATGGTATGTTTTTTCCGAGTGGGCTGTAATAGGTTTTGTTTCTATTTTGTTAATAACGCTTTATCTCAAAAGATTGGGATATTTAGAATCAGTAAATGAAAGTCATATTCATGATTTGGGGAAATATGTTTTCGCGTTTTCTTTGGTTTGGACCTATATGTGGTTTTCTCAATTTATGTTAATCTGGTATTCAAATATTCCAGAGGAAGTAGCTTATTTTACTGCTAGACTTGAAGTAGAAAACTACAAATTTTTATTTTGGTTTAGAGTAGCTATCAACTTTTTATTTCCTATTATACTTTTAATGAGTAGAGATGCAAAGAGAAATAATTCTAGATTAATTTTTGTATGTATTGTTATTTTAATTGGACATTGGTTAAATTCATACTTGTTGGTTACACCTGGTACCTTAAATAAAGAAGGTCATATAGGGTTTACTGAAATTGGTATGGGCTTAGGTTTCTTTGGATTATTTATTTATGTTGTTTTTAACGCACTTACTAAAGCTCCATTAGAAACTAAAAATCACCCGTTCTTAGATGAAAGTAAAAATCTTCACACATAAGATGTATTGTTAATATTTTTTAAAGGGTCGGTTAATTCTGACCCTTTTTTTATAAATTACTTTCTTACATTTGTATTAATGAATGAGGAGATTGAAAATAACGAACTTGAATCAGAAGATTTTGAACAGGTATTAAGACCAAAAGGGTTTAATGATTTTAAAGGTCAAGATCAGATTGTAGATAATTTAAAAGTCTTTATACAAGCCGCGAAAGAAAGATCAGACGCTTTAGATCATGTGTTGCTGCACGGACCTCCAGGTCTAGGCAAAACAACTCTATCTTATATTATTGCAAATGAATTAGGGGTTGGAATTAAGACTACCTCCGGGCCTGTTTTAGACAAGCCGGCAGATTTAGCAGGTCTATTAACAAATTTGGATGAAAGAGATGTTTTGTTTATTGATGAGATTCATAGATTAAATCCAATTGTAGAAGAATATTTATATTCAGCAATGGAAGATTATCAGATTGATATTATGATTGAATCTGGTCCAAATGCTCGTTCTGTTCAGATAAAGATTAATCCGTTTACTTTAATTGGAGCAACGACTAGGTCAGGACTGCTAACCGCACCATTAAGAGCTAGATTTGGAATAAATTCAAGATTAGAATACTATAAAAAATCTCTTCTTTCTGATATTATTAATAGATCATCTTCTATATTAGACGCTTCTATTACTAAAGATGCTGCATTAGAGATTGCAGGCAGAAGTAGAGGGACACCAAGAATTGCAAATGCCTTGTTAAGAAGAGTTCGTGATTTTGCACAAGTAAAAGGTGACGGAAATATAAATAAAGAAATTACTCAATATTCATTAAATGCTTTAAATGTAGATGAAAATGGATTAGATGAGATGGATAACAGAATTTTATCTTCAATTATAGACAAGTTTAAAGGAGGTCCTGTTGGATTAACTACTATTGCTACAGCAGTTGGAGAACAGGCAGGAACAATTGAAGAAGTTTATGAACCTTATCTTATTCAGGAAGGGTATCTAATGAGAACACCTAGAGGAAGACAGGCAACAGATAAAGCATTTAAGCATCTAGGTAGGTTTAAGTCTCCAGACCAAAGCTCACTATTTTAACTTATAGTGTCGAATACATCAATTATTACTTTTTTGTACTGAGAAAAACTAGTTAGTGCCCATATTTTCAGGTGAGTTAATTCTTTTTTACTCATCCATCTTGTACTTTTTTTAAGTTCTTTTTTAAATAAATCCTTGTCAAAACTTACTTTTGAAAGAATCTTTTTAGTGAATTCTAGCATTAGTTATTTGATTTATAAATTCAATAACACAAATTTTCTAAATTTATTGTTCTTCTCCCCAACTATAAGATTTATTTTGTAATCCAGAGAGTGTTATTACCCTGTCAATTACCGTAGCGGATAACTCCTCAAAATCGGTTGGATTACTATAAAAAGAAGGTGTGGCAGGACAAATAATTCCTCCAGACTCAGTAATTTTTTTCATATTATTAATATGAATTAAGCTTAGTGGAGTTTCTCTTGCTACAACTATTAATTTTCGTCGTTCTTTAAGTATTACATCAGCAGCTCTAGTAGTCAAATCATTTGAAATGCCAGCAGCAATTCTTCCTAAAGTGCCCATTGAACAAGGACAAATAATCATGGTATTATAGTTTGCAGAACCACTAGCGAAAGGAGCCATAAAATCCATTTTATTATAAAACGTGAATGGATATTCTTTATAAGAACTGTTTTTTAATTCTTCTTCCCAAACAAACTTAGCATTGTCAGACATTATAACACCAATATTTTCAATTTGATTGCTTAAATGAATTAATTTGTCCAATAAAACCTTTGCATAAATAGATCCACTTGCTCCTGTTACCGCTATGACAATTTTGTGTTTTTTCATATTATATAATGTATTGTAAAGCTCAATACAGTATTGTATTGACCCCTTTTAAAAATAAAAATTCTTTCAGTATCGTATCCTCTTATTGGTAAAATTGAATTTCCAAATCTAGTATTTAGTGATATTTTATTAGAATAATGATAATACATACCAACGAAAGCACTAACATCTGTTTTGTCCACAGGAGGATCAGAATTTACAGATCCATTAATATCATTATCTTTTGACCTCACTAAGAAGGCAGTTTGAATACCTGATTCTATAGATAATAACTCGCTTTGATTATAATTAAATGAAACAGGTATTTCTAGATAAGAAGTAGATATGTCAGGAATTCCATTCTTATTCATTTTAGGGTTTCTACTTCCTTTTTGAATAAAATTCATTTCCATCTTTATGTTTGTAATCGAGGATACAGGAAACTCGCTAAATACTCCTAAGAACAATCCAGCTTTATTATATCCGGATAAGTTGTCACCTGATACTTGAGACGTAGAAATCCCTCCAATTAAACCTCCGTTAAAGTTTTGTGATTTTACATTACTCGAAATCAAAATAATAAAAAGAAATAAAATTTTTTTTTTCATTTTATCTAAGTCCTATTCCAACTCCTATAGTAGTTACAGGGTATTCCGAGAAAGTATGGTTTATTTGAATTGCTAAAAGAGCAAAATTTACTTTAACTCCTAAATTTGTTCTGAATTTATTCAATCCATCAAAATCTAAATCGATTGGAATATTAAATTCATTATCACCGAAATTAAATTTTCCATTTGTATTGGTGTTAAATACTGTTTGGTTAGAATTGTATCCAACACTTGCGTGTCCAGTGAATATAAGTATTTTTTTAGACGCTATTAAGTTGATTGTTGTTGAGCTTACATTTAAATCAACATCTTGATTAATTCCATCTGATGGTTCATAATTAAAGTTTGTATTTAGACTAGTATGTCCAAATTGAAATGATAAATCTAGAGGAATTGTATTACCAACAATGGGGATATATTGCATTAGATCATGTTTTAAACCAATTCCCCAAAGATTAACAGATCCCTTACCTATAAATCCTAATGAAAAATTGTAATTCGGTAAATATCTAAAATCTAGTTCAGTTTTTTTAATTAAACCAATACCCGCATTAACCATAGGTACCGGAATTAAATTTTTATTTATTTTCCCTTGGTTCGGCATTTGAAACTCATATGTGTTAGCATATGTAATTAATGAACCATCTCCAGAACCAAGTATAGTAGGAGTTTCGTTACCTGAAAAGTTGTTTCCTGTAATTAAATTAGGATCAAAAGTAAGCATTTCTTCAGGTATATTAACTGTATTTAAAGTAAATGTAATATCAAATCCTAGAGGTTTATGAGGTTTTGCTGTATTATACCATCCATTATTAAGTCCTGAACCAAAAGCTTCAGCAAGTGGAGAAAAGTATGACTCCAGAAGTGCTGAGGCATCATCAGTATTGTTTATGCTATTTATTTGAGCAGAAAGATTTTTTGAAAATATAAATCCTAGGAAAAATATTAATATTATTTTTTTCATTTTATTAATTTATTAGTGCTATTTTTTCGGCTTGTACTATTTCATAATTAGAATTATTATAAATATAAGCTATTATTTCCATATCCTCTTCAATCCATCCAGTACAGTTTCCATTACCCATAAATGATGTATTTAATGAATAATTTTCATTTTGATTTTCCAGTTCTGAGATGTTCACTGTGTAATTTTTGTTCCATGTGTCGCCAGAATTAAAACTGTCTCCAATACTTTCACCAAATGTTGTGTTTAGAATTTTTCTGAGGACGTGTTTGTGATTATATTCTTCATTATCTATGTCAATGTTTTTTTGCCATTGTATAATGTTATTTTCAGTGAGGCATAAAACAATGTTATATGAACTGTTTAAATTGGTTAATGATTCAACTTCTAAATTTATTTCTCCAATGCCATTAGACAAATTTGAGTTAATATTAATTCTAAAGATAGGATCTTTCTCAAGTTCTTCTTGAACTTTTTCTCCCCATTCTTCTTTGGAAAGTTGGTGGTTAGTATTAAATCCAATTCGATTTATCATTCCTACCGGAAGTCCAACGCTTGTCATATCAAACATATCATCAATATTATCTCCATCTAATGTTCGAAAATCGTATGTATATTGTGAAGATGATAAAGGATTTGGAATTGAAAAGTTTGAATGTGGATGAATAGCTATTCCAATTACTCTATCTCCATATGCATTTTCTAGTGCTTCTAATTCTGCAGCAGCTGAAGGACAATTAGGACATCTATGACCCGTAAAATCTTCAATTAATACCTTTTTCACAACAGAAGTTGTGTCACCTAGATTAGTTGTTCCAGAGGTCATGTAATCTCCTTCAATAACATCACATGAGTACAGGATTGTTAAAAATCCAATAATTACACCATATAAAATATTTTTTTTCATAATATTAGAAATTTGAAGAAATATTTAAACTAAATCCATTTGAAGAAGGAACTTCTTTACACACTCCTCCCACACAGAAAATACCCGCTCTTTTTTTTCCATATCCAATTGCAAATCGATTGGCTCCTTTTAAGTATCCTATAGATACATTTGCGTAATGCAATCTTTTTTCTTCATCATAATTACCATAATTATACATATCTTGAATTGCAAAAAACCAATTCGGAGAGATTGTATATTCCGTTAGTATCATATGCCAGTCACCATCTCCTTTTTCCTGAGCATTGGGATCATCCTCAGATCTTAAAGTTTGTAATTCTATTCTGATAGTATGACCTTTTTTTATCTTACAACTTACATCAGCAATTGCTATTGTTGATTTAATGACACCATATTCTCCAATAGTCTTTCCCTCCAACACATCTTTATTGTATGATTGTTTAGCTAAAACAAAGTTGGTTTTTATAACTTTATTTATTTTTTTATTTACTTCTAAATTAAAATCTGAAAAGTAAAGAGTCTCTCCTTTAATTTTAAACAATTCAGCACTATGTGTTAAACTATCAACATCATTTAAGAAGGATGTTCCTCCTTGAATACTATTAGTTCTTGCAAAATTAAGGTTTAGTTTAGTTCCATATTTTCCTCCTAGAAAACTCTTTTTTGGTATTTTATAAAATATATTTGTGTTAAACCCAAATTCGCCTTCTGCTTGTGTAGCGCACGGATACATGGCTAACAAAGTATAAGTATGTTGTTTGCTTAAAGTAGGAATATAATTTATTATGTATTCTTTCTTTTT